>DAOVOW010000167.1 GCA_030629485.1 bacterium | reverse complement strand
AGATGCACAGGATGGCAATCATGGTTGGGGTCACGATATTGACGGCACTGACTCTCGCGCCGGTGGCGCCGGCTGCTGCCGACAGTAGTCAGGCAGGATGGAAGAAATCGTTGATCATCGATGCCACGACTACTCAGACGTCGTACTCCGACTCGTGGGTAGGTGGTGAGGCCGGTTCGGTAAACTGGGTGAGTAACCTCAACAGCAGCGCCGAAAAGCAGCTCAAGGAGTGGTTTGATCTTCGCTCGACTCTAAAACTGTCGTTCGGACAGACGATCACGCAGGATGCCGAAACGAAAAACTGGAGCAAACCGAATAAGTCAACCGACCTGATCGACTGGGAGAATGTCGTACGCTTCACACTGCACAAGATCGTCGATCCGTACGCGGCCTTCAGATTGGAAACACAGTTCGTCGATGGCTCGGTGGAGGCGAAGAAGCGCTTCTTTTCCCCCCTGCGGTTGACTGAGTCGGTGGGTATTGCTCGCAAGTTCTATGAGCGTGAAAACGACCATATCACCAGCCGTCTCGGTCTGGCGCTACGGCAAACGATGAAGAGCGTGATAATCGACAGCCTTGTCATGACGCTGGAGGATTCGACCCTGACCGATGGCGGTCTGGAGGCGGTCACCGAGGTGGTTCTTGCGTTGAGTGAAAAGCTCCATTACACCGGCAAACTGACCGTGTACAAGGCGTTCTTCTTCTCGGAGAAGGACAAGGTGAAGGGTACGCCTTTCGAGGACGACTGGAAAGCGATCGATGTCAACTGGGAAAACATCATCAGCGCCTCCATCAGTAAGATCATCACCGTGAATTTCTACACGCAGCTTCTGTACGACAAGGAAGTCAGCAAGAAGGGACGCTTCAAACAAACGCTGGGCATTGGTTTTGTTTTCAAGATGATTTAGCGCTGGGTCGTCGCATATATATCCCACCCGATTCGCTCTGGGTGGGGCGCCAAGTTCCACAGATACTTTGTACGGACGAGATTGCCGCGCTCCCTGCGACACGAGTGTCTTCGGTCGCTCGCAATGACGAGGGAAGGAGCTTTTTCAACAAGCCTCAAGTTGTGGGGCACCCATGCACGCGTGTTCTTGTGGGCGGCAGACGTCCCCGTCTGCCCCATGATGCGCTTTTTCAACAACCTGTTAGAAATACACCCGAAACGAGGAATAATAGATATTGGGATAGGTGCCGAACTCCGACCGCAGGCGCAGGTTGTCGAGCAGGGACGAACCGCCGAGAGTGAGGCTTGGGGTTCGTCCGATACCGACAAAGGCGCCGGCCGCCAGATAGATATTCTCGGCCACATTGTACTCGACCGTCGGCGCCAACAAGACCGACGGATCGCCGAGATTGAACAGGAACTCGCCGCTGCCCATAACAAGTGGTGTGATTTGCCACGATGCACCAGGGATCAGATAGTGTTGTCCCATGAGAGAGACGCCCCCCTCGGTGAAGGCCGATGATGACAAGATGTCTATGTAGTCATCCGCATCGTTGCTGCCGGCCCCGTTGAAGTGGTACTCAAGGAACCCGTACACCGTCCCGCCGAGACTGTAGTCAACGCCGATCGAGGCGCGCCAGTAGTCACCACAACTGCAGCGACGCCGATCCGACATCGCATCGTCGAGAACATAGCCCGCCTCCAACCATACCCCAGCGCCACCGACAGCCCGCGCGAGATCGACCCCAAGCAACAGATTCTCCTGGAAACCGAGAATCATGGTGGAAACGTCTGTTCGCCATAAGTATGTTTTTGCCCGGAGATATATGGCGCTTCGGTCGAATTCAAAATCATCGCCGAACAAATACCCGGCGTCGATCTCGCCCATGAAACCCATCGGCACGCGCACACGAACCGCGTCGACACCGATTCGGTCTTCGGTGTCGAGTTCGGTGTTAGCGTACGGCGCAATCACGTCGGTGGGATTTACGGCGCGCGCGGAGCCCCAGGCGATGGCCTGACGACCGACATACAGGTCGAAATGTTCCGCATTGACGGAAACAACGGCGCGATCAAGATTGTGAAGAAGGCCAAAAGTGGATACCTCATCATCCGATGAGGGATAAATGCGACGGTCAAAGTCGATGGCCCGGTAGGAGACCCTCGCAACACCGGTGGTCAGCAGGTTGCTCTCCCACAGCAACCGGTCCTGGATTCGCGGGACAATATCGTAGGCAACGGAAAATGAGCCGACACTTCCGAAGTGCACACGGGCGTCGAGTCGCAGACGGTTGGTTACCTGGCCAAGCGGCGGAGGATCGATACCGATGCGACTAAGAGTGTGGCTTGGCAGATCGTAGACAGTCGCGAAGCTCTTGTAGTATCCGTTGAGGTCGAACGACGCTGCGTTTACCGCGAGAAGCAGTATGATCAGAATCAACGCGAACGATCCCGGCAGTTGTCTTGCGATCACCGGCTATGACTCCGTGTCAAATGATTCACCCGACCGACGACACTAATCATGCCCGGGCCTCGTCGCGGTCGATCCGACCATCCTTGAGCACGACTAGTCGCCGGGCGCGCTCCATGATCCTTCCATCGTGAGTCGAGAACACAAAGGTGGTGCCGTTTTCTTCATTGAGGCGACGCATCATATCGATCAGGTCGAGCGCCGTTTTCGAGTCCAGGTTGGCGGTCGGCTCGTCGGCCAGTACCAGCGTGGGTTGCGAGACGATAGCCCGCGCCACCGCAACGCGTTGCTGCTGGCCGCCCGACAGGCGCGAGGGCAACCGCTCGGCCATGCCGTCCAGGCCCAACTGCGTCAGCACCTCTTTCACCCGTTGGAACCGCTGTTTTCTTTCGACACCCTGAAGCAACATGATATACTCGATGTTTTCCTGCACCGTCAACACCGGGATCAGGTTGTATGCCTGAAAGATGAAGCCGATTTTGTCACGCCGATAGTCCGAGAGTTCCCGACTGCTCATTTCCGAAAGCAGCTTGCCGTCCAGCCACACGCTGCCGCTGGTAACGGTGTCGAGTCCCGACACGATATTCAGGAACGTTGTCTTGCCTGAGCCGGAGGGACCCACGATCGCCGTGAATTCGCCGACCTGGATAGTCAGGTCGATACCGCAAAGGGCCATTACCGGCATCCCGTTGTCGGAGTATTCCTTGGTGATTCCTTCGGCAACAATTACCTTTTGGCCGTTGTCTGAAATCATATTGCGCCTCTTTAGAAACTTCGTCGCATTGCCTCGGCTGCGTTCATTCGCGCGGCATACCAGGCCGGATACAGCCCGACAATCATGGTTAACAGGAACACGATCACGGGATAGAGGATGTACTGCCTGAGTTGCATCACCGGGTATAACAACTCGCGGAATGTCACCCCGGCGTATTCGATTCCCGTGTAGTCGATGCCGATCCGGGTGAAAAGGTAGCTGAGCGCAAACCCGAGTATGACCCCCAGCACGCAGCTAACAGCAGCCAGTGCGCCCGCCTCGAATACGATCAGCCGCCCCATGGCGAACGGTCGCGTACCGACAGCACGCATAACGCCGAATTCAAACATCCGCTCGTACAGCGACATGAATAATGTATTCATTATCCCCAGCGACACGACGGCGAACAGGATCAACCCGATGATAAGAGTGCTGAACTGACTGAAATCCAGAGCCGCCTTCATCTGCGGCATCAACGTCGTCCACCCCACCGCCTCGTTATTATCGGTAGAGTACCTTTCCCAGAACGGCGCTTGCTCATCGCGGCCGATATCGGCATGGTTGAACTTAATCGCGATCTGATGGACCTCCCCGGGCATATTCAACATCTGCTGCGCTTTTTCCAGCCGAATGAAGGCCATCGCTTTGTCCATCCCATCGATGCTAAAATGGAAGATTCCGGAAATGCGGAACATCTCCTGTCCCAGGTCACCGCCGTGTGCCTGTGAGATCGTAAGGACGATGCGATCACCGAGAGTTACTTCCATCAGATCGGCCAGCCCATCGCCGATTACGATATCGTGGTCATCGTCCGACGCGAAGTAGGTTCCTTCGATGATTGCTTCGTCGATCTGCGAAAGCTCTTTTTCGGTAGTTGGATCGATTCCCACCATCGATACGCCGCTGACGTTGGCCGGCGACGAGATCATAGCGTAACTCATCACCCGCGGTGTGAAGTGCCCGACGACCGGCTCTGTCGCCAGATCGGCCAGCACCGCGGCCGAGTTGTTGATACTGCTTTCCAACTCGAAGGTTCTCCGAAATCCATCGCGATGGATTTGTCCTTCCCCCATGAACGAGGCGGTGGCCGAATGGATCATGTTCTCTTCCATCCCGAGGACGATGGCATCGACATAGATCAACGAGGCCAGACCGATCCCAATCGCCGTCCCGGCAATGAAGGTACGCCGCTTGTTGCGGAAGATGTTGCGCCAGGCAAGTTTCAGAAAAAGTCTCATTCAACCGTCTCCTAATGAGTCCTCATCGCCCTGGCCGGGGGTATCCGCGACGCCTTGCCGGCCGGCAACAACGATGCAACCGCAGCCATCAGAAGGACGCTGATGGTTGGTATATAGAAGCTCCGGGCGTTGATAATAGTGAACAGACGGTCGAAGGTCACTCCTCCGTAGGTGATCGCGGTCGGCAGCTCGATGCCCTCGACAGACAGGACGTAATTGGCGACATAAGAAACTCCGCTACCCAGGATTACGGCGGCAACGGCCATGATAAGGACTTCGATAAGGACCATGCGGAAAATCTGGGCCGGCGCCGTGCCGATGGCACGCAGCACGCCGTATTCACGCGTGCGCTCCAACACCGTCATCAACACCGTGTTGAGCACGCCTACAGCGACCACCAGGATGATCACGAACAACATGATCCAACTCCCCTGTTGGTCCGCCCGCATGGCCGTGTAAAACGAGCGGGCAAACTCGTGCCAGGTAGCTATCTCCACCTCTGGACGCTGAATTGTCCGGCGTATGGCTGCGGCGACTTCGTCGAGATCGTCAAGGTCTTCTACCACGACCGCGATTTCATGCACGCGATTCTCCAGCACCAGCAATTCCTGAGCTTCGGCCAGGTGAAGATAAAGGGACGTCCGGTCGGCCAGCCCGTCGCCTGAGGACACCAGCCCGACGATCTGGTAGAGGTCATTGGCGATTGATCCATCAGCCGCCTGCGAAACGATCACCACCTCGTCACCGACCTTTGCTCTCAATGTCTTCGCCAACCCTTCGCCCAACAACGCCTCGTGCGACGGTGACAGGGCGAGACTGCGGCCCTCAGTTACTTTCTTGTCGAAACGGGTGGTGGCGGTCTCACGTTCGGGATCGATACCGATGAGCCTGACTCCGGAACTCTTTTCGCCCACTGAGGCCAGACCACTCGAAAACAGCCGCGGTGTCCAGTGCTTTACTTGCTCCACCGTTTCAATCGCACCCCCGACAACATTGTAGTCGTTCACAGT
>DAOVOW010000269.1 GCA_030629485.1 bacterium | reverse complement strand
GATGACACTAAGGCGCGCGAGTGGTACGACAAAGCTATCGACCTGTTCAACCTGATCGGCACCCGCTACGAGTTGGCTGTCTGCCGTTATTTGGCAGCCGCATCGGGATTGTACAACAAAAGCGAACGGACAGCCATGCTGTATATGGCGCGCGAGTATTTCGAGGCGGAAGAGGTTGCGCCTTACATCGCTAAGGTCGAGGCGCAACTCAGCCAGCAGCCGCCGTCGCCAGCCAAAGTCGACAGGTCATCCGACGGCTGCCCGACTATCATTACCGTCAACGAGGAGATGAAGAAGCTGCTCGATCTAGCTGAGCACGTGGCGCAGTCGGAGATGACTGTCTTCCTGACCGGCGAAACAGGAACGGGTAAGGACTTGCTGGCGCGATACATTCATTTTTGCAGCGGGCGCAAGGGTGAGTTTGTCACCGTCAACGCCGCCGCCATCCCCAACCCGATGATAGAGGCGGAACTGTTCGGTCACACCAAAGGTGCTTTCACCTCGGCCGACAAGGACCGCAAGGGTCTGATCGAGCAGGCGGACAAGGGAACGTTTTACCTTAACGAAATCGCCGACGCCACGCCGGAGTTTCAGGCCAAGCTGCTGGAAGTGCTGGAGACCCGTCAAGTGCGCAGACTCGGCGCCAACACCAGCAGGAAAGTCAACTTCCGTCTGATCGCCGCCACCAACCATGACCTCAAGGCGCGGATGCACGACGGCCACTTCCGGGTCGATCTGTATCATCGTCTCAATGAGATACCTCTGACCTTGCCGCCCTTGTCGGCCCGCACCAAAGATATCCCCTTACTGGTTGAGTATTTCCTCACCGACGGCGGTTCCAAACCAAACGGTGATGGTGATGCGCTGGAACGTTTGTCGGCAGCGCTGAGGTTGCAGGATTTCCCCGGCAACATTCGCGAGTTGCAGGCGCGGGTAGGGCATCTGGCTATGGTCTCCAGGGGGAACATGGATCGCATGATCGAGTTAGCCCAACAGTCTGAATCCGAACGCGACCGACTCCTCCACGTTCTCGAATCCTGCGACTGGAACCGTACTAGGGCGGCGCGTATGTTGGGTGTCAATGAGGCAACGATACGCCGCCACATTATCAAGTACGATCTGGCCCAACCGGCCATCGACTGATTTTCAGCTAGTCAAGATTCAGGGGCGCGTAACTTCTGGTGGACCGTCCTATGCCGTGCGCGGTGGACATCCTCGTCTCCCGCGACCTCCCTTTGTCGGCGCACGAGAACGTACGCCGACCACAACGCTGATTCGGCGCTCGGTAACCGATATTCGGCGCAAATGCGGGTAAATTCGGCGCAAAACATCCCGAATTCGGCGCTTTTCGACTCCAATTCGGCGCTCGGCGGTTTTCGGGTGTGACATGCGACCGATGCGACAGAGTGTCTCGCATCACATTCAATTCGCATCGCGTTGTAAGACAGTCACATCCAAGAAAGATAGCTGTCTCGCGATGCGTTTGGCACGATTGTTGTATTACACCTTGGCGAGAGACGAAACAGTTCCCTTCTCTTGAGGTAAGTGCCTTTCACCTTGCCGGGTCCATTACACGGAATGAAAAGGGTCAAGACGGTGCCGGGCTTGGCAGGGAAGGATCAAATCGCGACGGTAACGGAGGTCTCGATGACCGAAAAACTCAAACCATCAAGATACTTCACATAGTATGGATACATCCGAGGTGAATCGTACGGAATTATCGGAACGAGATGTTCTTGACCTGTGTCCAGCTAAATCACTGGACATTGAAATCGCGGTCCAAAGAGAATCCGGCGGGGACCTTCGCTACGTGTTGCACAATTCACAAGACAACACATACGTACGACTGAGCCAACCGTTCTACAGTATTCTCTCGAAGATGGATGGAGAAACGTCCATGGGTGATCTCATCCAGCAGGTTTTTCAGGAAGATGATACACCCGACTTGGCTGCAGCCTTGGGCTTCCTCGTTATGTTGCATCGCAACGGCATGGTGACGGTTGAATCGGACGAAGTAAACCACCTCCTGGATAGCCACTCCTCTGATGGGCACGAGACGCGATTATCGCTATTGAGCAAACTTGGACAGAAGGTTATCAGGTTCAGAATATCTTGCGCTGACGCGGATCAGGCGGTGACTACACTGTACAATTGTCTTGGTAGGTTCCTCTTTACGAAACCGGCAATAACGACAATGCTACTCGTCTCGGCTCTCGGAATAGTGCTCCTGGCGGTTCGAGTGCTTGAAGCTCCTGAAAGTTTACTGATGCTGTTCCTAATCGACGGCTCGCATCTGTTGATAGTGCCTGCTACGATGATCGGCTTCTTCATATCCCTAATCTTCCATGAATTAGCCCATGCACTCACCTGCAAACACTTCGGTAGAAAAGTACGGGCTATGGGGCTTATCCTGTACTACGGTTGTCCGACCTTCTTCACGGACGTCTCGGACTCCTGGATGTTACCAAGGAACAAGCGGATGGCCGTTGCTGCTGCCGGGGTCGCCGCAAATGTTCTGGCCGGAGCAATCTGTGGAGTACTGATCTATTTCACTGACAGTGATTTGTTGCGCCGATTCTTCATCGTCGGAGCAGCCGTCAATTTCCTGGCTGTCCTTTTCAATTTGATCCCCTTTCTCAAACTTGACGGGTACTACATCCTCTCGGATTACCTCGACAGGCCCAGCCTCAGAGAAGAGGCGATCTCACAGGTGATTAGGGCGAAAGTGTGGAGCAGAATTCTGAGCAGGACGAATGCCTCTGGCGTGAACGTGGGACTGCTTGCCTTTGGTCTGTGTTCCTTGGCCTTCGGATGCCTTATGGTGACATTTCTGTCAATCTCAGTATTCGCATTGATCCACGAGAACATGCCCAAACCCTACAACGCCTACCTTGCTTTTGGCGTAGTGACGGTTCTGATTTCGTCGACGATCAGTTACGGCGTTAAGAGCCTAAGAGCGGATGGAGAAGTTCACGGATGTCGGCGCATAACATCAAACTAGCTATGAGATTAACGCGATTTGATAACCGGGAAAGGCGATGAAATACTTTAACTATTTCGGAAAGGAGCGGTCGTCAAAGATCACGAAAGATGGATGAACATTATTGTCTTGCGTAGGAAGGAGGTGAGAAAATGAATAAGCTACAGAATGTTTCTTTTGAAGAACTCGGAGAAAGGGAGCTTTTGAAGGGTGGAGCTTGGTGGGTTGGTCTGATCGCGGCCGTGGCCACAGCAGCATACGCATACTGCGAAACCACAGGCCAACTGTAGATCCCGTACGGATTGACCAACGCACGATGAATCATCGCCTTTCCCGTACTGTGTTGATTTGTTTTCTTACTTGAGGATGATATCTTTGGCCTATTTAATGAACATATTTCATGCCCTGGCTATTCCTTTGTTCTTTTTCGCTACATATTGGGAAGTCAAAAAGAGGGTGTTCACAAATGTCTTTCTCACTATGACCCGATTGGGACAGAAAAGACATCTTGCGAACATTAGGTCGATTGTATTGGCGAATCTCTCCAGGATCATAGCTGACAGACTCCGCTTTCTGTCGCTGCTGTCGCCGTTTTGGTTGCTCAAGCGCTTGATCCTACGGCTTGCATCACCAGTCGGACTACACAAACTGGACGCGGCTCTCGCCAGAGGTCATGGCGCCGTTGTATTCTCTTGCCACATAGGGCCGTACTATCTGACCCCGGCGGTGCTCGCCCTTCTGGGCTACAGAGTTGTCATCGTCGAAAGGCTCGGCCTGGTGGCGACACCTATTCTCAACTACCAAATAAAGAGATTAAACTCGTCACAAGGTGAGACGGTTTTGGAGACGACAACGGTATACGATGATCTGCTTCTCCGAAAACTGAAAAAGCACTTGCAGCAAGGGAAAGTGGTTTTTATCATGGCTGATTATCGCGGTCTGTCCAGCCGCAAAGCCGAATACGTGAAGTTCCTTGGGTATGACATTGTTCCCGGCAGGGGGATTGCGTGGCTGCACAGTCAAACCGGAGCGCCTTTGATTCCGATGGTGACACAATATCACAACGGCGATGTACCGCGACTCGAGATTCTCGATGAATTGACGACGGACAAAAGCCGAGATGTTCAATGTCTTACCCAGGAAATCTATTGTACTCTGGAGCAGAGAATCTTGCAGAGCCCGGAAAGGTGGGCTT
>DAOVOW010000198.1 GCA_030629485.1 bacterium | reverse complement strand
GGAATGATCGCGTTTCGCCGGTTGAGGGCCCGGGCGGTACGCAGTAACGGCAGGGCCAGACCGATCCGCCCCACCTTAGTATATTCCTGGCCGAGGTTGGTCAGGTACAATTCGTTAGTGGAATCGAGAGCAACAGCTTTCTCGAAATACGGAATTGCCTCACCGCTACTGCCCATGTTGGAAAACACGGCTCCAAGGTTGTTACACACTTGCGCATCGGTCGGATTCATCTTGAAGGCTCGCTCGAGAAAGGCCCTGGCTTGCTTCGGGTCATCAAGTCGAGAGTAGATACGCCCGATATTTCTGATGGCAACGAAATTGTCAGCATCCAGCCGAAGAGCATTCTGATATTCGGCCAATGCGCCGTTGTCATCACCCTTGGCCAACAGGTCGGCGCCGGCCTTGAGGTAGGTATCCAGCGAATCCACCGCGAGGACGGGGCAAGAGATCAGCAGCGCCGCGGTGAAAGCTGCTAGTACAGTCCTAAGTTTTTCCATTTGCCATTTCATCATCTGTTGACCTTATACCCGCCGGCTGTCACCGGGATTAAGAATTGTCCGACTCACTTCGGAATTATGGGTGATCTATATAATAACAGACGGCCCGCTCTCGCGAGCCGTCAGCCCTTAAGCGCAAAGACGCTTAAAAGAGGTACCCACCGCTCCATCCCTGAAGCGGCTTAAACTTTGCCGGCTCCTTTCGGTGCATGGTCATTTACCATCGCAAAAGAGAGATACTCAAGCTCCATCGCCATGTTCTCGTTGCGAACATGGACGTCAGGCGGCACTTTCAGGTTAATTGGGGCGAAATTCAGGATCGCCTTCACATCCGCCTTGACGATATCGTCGACGATGTATTGCGCTACCGTAGCCGGTACCGCGACAACAACCATTTCGATGTGGCCTTCCTGTAGCTCAGTCCGAAGGTTCTTGATATCCGAGACTATGATGCCCTTATGGTTCGAGCCTATTTTCCGCTGATCGTTATCAAAGAGTTTTACAATGTGAAATCCCTGCTTAATGAACTCTTTGTAGCTGACCAGCGCCGAACCGATATTGCCGACTCCAACCAGGGCGACCCGCCAAACACGGTCAATGCCCAGAATCTTGGATACTTTGGCCTTGAGTTCGGCCACCGGATAACCCAGCCCACGAGTACCGAAAGAGCCGAAGAACGAAAGGTCTTTGCGCACTTGGGCTGGTGTCAGTTTTTCTCGCCTAGCCAGTTCCTTGGACGACACGGTTTCGAAGTTCTCTTTCTCCAAGAAGGACAAGGCACGATAATACAGAGAGATCCGGTGAATCGTCGATTCCGAAATTCTCTTTCTGGCCGTGGGGCCCAATGAAATGTCCATCAAGTCTCCTGAATCAATCACGAATCAAACCCATAACTATGTGAAATGCTTCACAATTAGTAATAATACATTTACACATATCGTCTGTCAAGGCAATAATCTTCGAGCTTTCCCCGGCATTCTCTAACCGCGGGATGCACAACAACTTACAGTTGCTGTGTAACAGCTTTTTGTCTTGACACCATACCGGCCCAAAAAATGGAGAAACTCCACCCCATTTTGTCGAGAAACATAACCGGAGAACATGGAGTCTGTATCGACAAATCGAGACTGCTGACAACCATTCGATTCAGTCTCAGGAAGCCGTGTGAAGTGGCACCTGATATCGACTTTTGGGTGGCGATCCGGTCGGTTCGGTCAGCTTGGCTTCGCCGATTAACATCACTTTTGAGGTGCCGCCGCATCCGGGGCCGGTAACGCTCTGGCTGGTCTGACGGTGTTATGGCTAAGTAGACAGACCGATATTGGGTTTCTCATTGGGGCTTCGCAGAAACTGGCGGCGAATGTTTTTTGCAGGATCACTTCAGCGTCGGTGTCGAAGCCCAGGTGAATGCGGTGTTCTCCGACGAGCATTCTTACCTGTTCGGCAATCCTAACGGGACCAATATCAACACCGCCGCGGCAGTGATGGCAACATTCTATTTTTGAGTGCCGTCGAATGATCGGCCCTTAAAAGAGTTGACTACAGGTGGTCTGTTTGCGTAGAATAAGAACGAGAGTTGAGATGAATAGCTTTAGGATCATATTTCTGATGCTCGCCCTGGTGGTGGTATTTATGGGGGCGGGGTATCTGGTAGGCGGACGGTCGGGGATGATTCTGGCATTTATGTTGGCCTGCGTCATGAACTTTCTCACCTACTGGTTTTCGGACAGGATGGTGCTAAGGATGTACCGAGCGCGGGAGATCACCGAAGCCGACCACCCGCGGTTCTATCGCGTGGTGAAGCGAGTCACGACGCAGGCGATGATACCGATGCCGAAAGTATGCATCGTTCCGTCCAAGGCCCCCAATGCTTTTGCCACCGGTCGCAACCTCGAGCATGCCGCCGTAGCGGTTACTGAAGGACTTCTCGGCTTGCTCAGCGAGGATGAGTTGGAGGGTGTGATCGGGCATGAGATCGCGCACATAATGAACAAGGACATGCTTATAGGGACTATCGCCGCCACTTTTGCCGGGGCCATCGGCATCCTGGCATTAATTGCCCGATGGGGCGCTATCTTTGGTGGTTACGGCCGGAGTAATGACAACCGCGGCGGTGGAATCGGCCTTCTGATTGCAGCTATAGTCGCGCCGCTGGTAGCGATGGTTATTCAGATGGCCATCTCGCGCCAGCGCGAATACAAGGCGGACCGGCAGGGTGGGCGGATCACCGGCAAGCCGGCGGCCCTGGCCTCGGCCCTGAGCAAACTGCACCGTGCGCCTATTCGCATGAATCTCGACCGACAACCGGCTACGGCCAGTCTGATGATCGTCAATCCGCTCTCCGGAAAGGGTATGTCGTCCCTTTTCTCGACTCATCCGCCAGTGGAGAAACGAATCGAGAAACTCAACAAACTAGCCGAGGAGTTGCCCTACCAGCAGGGATATGCAGGGATCTGATCAAGGCGGCATAGCTAAGCCCTCCCAAACGACTGTTCGGTGGAGGGTGAGAGCGTGACCAGTTCTGTCCTGGTCGAGTTGTTGGCTATTCTGGTCTTGATAATGGCCAACGGCTTCTTTGCTCTGGCCGAGTTTTCAGTCATAGCCAGCCGCCTCAGCAGACTTCGACAAAAGGTCCAACAGCGCAAACGCGGGGCGGCAGCAGCTGAGAAGTTGCATCGCCAGCCGGAGAAGTTCCTGGCCACCATCCAGGTCGGCATCACCCTGTTCAGCACGCTGGCGGGAGTGATCGGCGGAGCGACGGTCGTCACACACCTGCAGGGACTCCTGAGCCGCTCATCCATTAGCTACCTGACTCAGGCGGCCACACCGTTGTCGGTCGGGCTGGTCACGGTTGGCATTACGATCACGGCGGTCATTTTCGGTGAGTTGGTACCCAAGTATCTTGCCCTGTCCTATCCGGAGCGATACGCCCGTTATTCGGCGCAACCCATGACGCTGTTCATCAAACTATCCTCCTTCTTTTCACAATTGCTCAGCAGCACAGCCAGCCTGGTGGTGCGGTTGTTAGGTGTCAGGCCCGACCCAAGTCGCACAACAGTCAGCGAGGAAGAGATCAATCTGATGATCTTTGAAGGGCGGCAGAAGGGTGTCTTTGATGAGACCGAGGAGAAGTTAATCAAATCGGTGTTCGACTTCGCCGACTCCACCGCGCGTCGTGCTATGACCCCGCGGACCGAGGTGGTCGGCATTGAGAAGCAGGCGACCTCTGACCAAATCATCAACACCGTTATTAATCACGGCTACACCAGGTTTCCCGTGTATGACAAGACAATCGACAACATTATCGGTGTCATATATACCAAAGACCTGGTGCTGCAGAAACTCAACCCGGAATTGATCCACCTCAACGATCTGTTACGCAAACCGACATTTGTCCCCGACTCGTTCCCGGTATCACGGCTGCTGCATGATTTTCAGCGAAAGAAGTATCGGCTGGCGATTGTGCTGGACGAGTTCGGCGGTACCGCCGGCATCGTAACGCTGCAGGATGTCCTGGAAGAGTTGGTGGGCGAAATCCAGGATGAGGACGATGACGCGGCGCCGGAGTTGGTACGTCATTCCGACTCGATCGCCTTTGCCGACGGGTCCGTCTGGCCCGGCGCGGTCAATGACCTAATGGACAGTCACCTGCCGGAGGATCAGGCTGAAACCCTGGCCGGTTTGGTCATAGATGCCCTGGGACGATTGCCGCATGAAAAGGAATCGCTCAGGATTGCCGATATGAAGATCACCGTACTGAAGCAGGAAGATAAACGGCTGGCCCGCTTGAAACTGGAAGTTGACGAACCCGACTCAACTAAAGACGGCGGGAAGTCAAAGAACGGATAACGATGATCGACATACTGAGGGCGCCGCTGAGATGGACTCGGGCACTTTATGACTGGGTGCTCAAATGGGGCGAATCCAAACATGGATTGTGGGCTCTGTTTTTTCTATCGGTGGCCGAAGCGTCGTTTTTCCCGGTGCCGCCGGATGCTCTGATGATCGCGCTGTGCATGGGCGCCTATCGCCGGTGGGCGAAATTCGCGTTGGTATGTTCATTAGGTTCGGTGATCGGTGGCGTGATTGGATATCTGATAGGTCACTACGCCTTCGAATTGATCGGCGAGACAATGCTCATGGTGACCGCCAGTATCTCGGGGAGCGATCCGCACGACCTGCTCGAAACGGCCCACTACTGGTTCAATGAAAAAGAGATGTTCGGTGTGCGGGTGGGCGCCTGGGCCGTCGGCATTGCCGGCTTCACGCCGATACCGTACAAGGTTTTCACGATCGCGGCCGGCTTCTTCGACATGGCTTTCATCCCGTTTCTCATCGCCTCGGCCGTCAGCCGCTCGCTGCGTTTCTTCGTTGTAGC
>DAOVOW010000027.1 GCA_030629485.1 bacterium | reverse complement strand
GAGCGCCAAGCTCGAGAAAAACCGCCATCAGGCGCAGGATATAATGAAACGAGTGGATGCTATCCTTGACAAGATCAACGAAGTCGGCATTGATAACATCAGCAAGGCTGACCGCAAGTTTCTTGAGGAGGCATCTTTGAAACTGGCCGACAAGCAAACCAAGGACTGAGTGGTATCATGTCCAAACGAATTCTCCTGGCCGAAGCATCGGATACTATTCGCGGTGTCGCCACCACCGTTCTGAGACAGAACGGTCTCAAGGTGATATCCGTAGGCACCGCTCAAAAAGCGATGGAAGTCCTTAATCACACTCGCCCCAGTCTATTGATTGTGGGTGGGACGCTCGCCGATCCCGATGGTTCGCTGTTCTACGAACGGGTCAGCGCTGACCATCGCTTTGCATCGACACCAATACTGTTGTTCGCGGAGCCGGGTCAGCCACGGTTGCCGTTTCCGTCGGAAGCTGTAATCAACCTCCCTTTCGACCCCAAAGAGTTCGTTGACCGGGTTACTGCCTTAACCGATCCGTTGCAGACACCACCTGGGTCTCCACAATCGCCGTCGGCTGAGACCACCAACCCTCTGGGAGGCACAGGGCTGGAGGATGACGCCATCAATGCCGCCCTGGGTCTCGACCGTATCGAGGTTACCGATTCGGAGGTGATGGACAAGACACGGACCGGCCGTACCGTCAAACTGAAGGTGCCGGAGAAGATGGTCGGTTACGACCACGTCGATAATACCGATACTGACATGACTGATTCCTCTCGGGTTGAAAGTATCATAATCGAGGATGAGTCAGCCGATATCGCACCGGCTGAGAGTACCCCCAGGGTGCGTCCAGACCCAGCCGCGTCCGGCAAGCTCGACATCCTGAACGCCTCCGATCAGTACGGAATGTCCAATCCGGATCAGCCGGGACCCGGCGTCGCTGATCGGACCCACGATTATGAATGGTTTATCAATGAGATGCAGCAAGAGGCCAAGTCGCAACCGCCGACCGCTACTCCTTCGGCCTTGCGGCAGCCGGAACTGACAATAGCCGAACCGTCGTCCTTCGTAGATCCAATCACGCAGCCACCCGATTCGGCGGCCGGATCGCAGCCGCCGAGTTCGGGAGAAGCAGTAGAGAAATTCATCGACGAGTTCAAGAAGGAAGTCGAGAAAATCCACGACTCCGAGCCGGAGAGCATCCTGGTCGAGGCGAATCAACAGTCGACCGACGTTGACCACAACTGGGAGGACTCACTTGAGAAGATCACACCGGATCAGATCGAATTGTTCACAAAAGAATTCGTCACTGTCCTCTCTGAGAGAATCGCGGCACAAGTTGCGGCAAAGATTGACGAGGAAAAGTTGCTCGCTCTGCTGAAAAGTGAAATCATGGCTCAGGCGGCACGGAAGAAGTAAGGGCAGGCTTGATGGACCAGGATGCCATTCACTGAAATAGAATCAACATTGGAACCACATCGACCCCATCATAGGATGGTACTCGGGGAATATCAATCATGAAAAGCTGCAACGGGCTACGCCTCCGACTGGTCGCGGCGTTGGCACTTCTTTCGCTTTGTCTGCTTTACAGCACCTCACAAGCTGATATAGAATTCTCGGGCTTTCAACAGATCGAAGAAGAACAACTGGTTGGGGTGTCAACGGCTCTTTCATTCGAAAGCGTTGAGGCAGGTGAAACGTACCAAGCGGCACTGATTGCGGACATAAAACCAGGTTGGCACATTAACTCAGCTCAACCATATGAGGATTGGCTGATCCCAGTACAGCTTTCGTGCGACACCGTGGCCGGGGTCACACCTCACGACATCAAGTATCCGGTCGGCCACGACGTCGCGCTGTTAGACGAGAAGATGTCTGTCTACAGTAATCGCGTGGTGGTCATATTCGCCGTAACACTGGATAAGGATCTGGACGATGGCAGGCACCAGTTGCCGCTCCGCTTCACCTATCAGGCCTGCGATGATTCAACATGCCGGGCGCCCGAAACCATTGAGACGACGCTCGAGATAACCGTCGGTCAACTGGGACCACCGACCCACACCGACATTTTCGCCGGTGGTGAACAGACAGAGGAGTCTCCGATGGATGCCGCCGGCGTGGTTGAACCGGAAAACGATCTCCAGCGGCTGGTCGACCGCTACGGGTTTTGGGGATATTTCCTCGCCTTGGGACTGGCTTTCGTAACCGGACTGCTTTTGTCGTTTTCCCCGTGTACCTATCCGATGATCCCTATCACAGTCAGTATTTTCGCCGGACGGCAGCACTCGCTTGGGCGCGGCTTCATCATGTCTCTCTTCTATGTGGGGTCTATGGCGGTGATATACGGTATCATGGGGTTGATCGTATCGCTGGTGGGCGGTGTTTTCGGCGCCTGGCTGGCCAGCACACCTGTCGTAATCGGGATCGTAGTGGTTTTCGTAGTGTTCTCGTTATCCATGTTCGGCCTCTATGAGTTGCAGGTACCTATGTTCCTGAGACAGAAACTGGGCACCACCAAGGGGGGTGGAGGAATCGGAGGGGCCATCGTCCTGGGCGTGGTCGCGGCGCTGGTGGTGTCGCCGTGCGTGGGACCGTTTGTCGCCGGCATCCTCTTGTATATCGCAACGCACGGCTCGCCGATTGTCGGGTTTCTGGTGCTGTTCGTTTTTGCCCTGGGGCTGGGCACGCTGTTTCTCATCATCGGTACCTTTTCATCAGCTATCAACTCGCTGCCTCGCGCCGGCGAATGGATGGAATCGGTCAAGAAGTTCTTCGGGTTCGTCCTCTTGTTGATGGCGCTGTTCTTCCTCCGGACGATCATATCGCCGGTCATCCTCGCTATCTTGACCAGTCTGGTTCTGCTGGCTTTTGGTGTCTTTGGAGGCGGACTGGATCGTCTCACCGCCGAGTCCGGCATGTTCGCGCGCCTGAAGAAATTCCTCGGTTTCGTCGCTTTTCTCATCGGCGCCTACCTGCTCATAGGCACCGTCCTCCGGGAGGGGTTGATCCTGCCTCCCGCTTCCCAATGGCTTCCGACGGTCTCGCAGGGAACTTCCGAGCGGACTGAACACGGCATCGCCTGGGTATCCGGGCTGGACGAGGGACTCGCACGCGCCAAAGCCGAGGGCAAGCCGGTTCTGATCGACACCTGGGCAACCTGGTGCGCCAATTGCCGGGTGCTGGAGAAGAAAACGTTCGGTCATCCCGACGTTATCAGTGAGGCGGAGCGCTTCATGGCAATACGAGTACAGTTAGAGAAGGCCGACTCCGAGATTACGAAGAACTTCATGGAACACTTTGAGCTCAAGCTATATTCATTGCCCACGACCCTGCTGCTCAGCTCGAGCGGCCAGTTACAGATGATCCGACAAGGTGTGATCTCCCCGGATGACATGATAGCCGAGATGCGTCGGCTGAAGTAACAACCTTCCATTAACCTTAATTCTTCGGCATTCGTCGCTTTTTTGCCGAGGCCTTCTTGACTCCGCCTGGGGGCAACTTTATATTACCGCCGATTTGCTGAACACTGTTTGATAGATGGAATATGTCACCGAACCGTAAGAACTCGTCCCTTATCGCTGTCTGCGTACAGGAACCGTTTGAGGACGGATCCAGTATGGACCTTGGTTCCATACAGGGCGACGACCTCCGTTTTTTGCATCAAGCGTTTATTTCCGACACCATAACGCACGCTCTCGAACTCGACATCGCCGACACAAGGTTGTACTACATCGACGATCCCGACCGCAAGCGGTTTGTTCAGATCATCTATGACTACCTGACGAAGAAACTGAAAGGGAAGCGGGCGACGGCTTTCGGAAAACGCTTCAGTCTGCACGAACAACCTAAGGAACGCTGGGGGATCCGGATCGAGAAAGTGTTCGCCGAATGCTTCCAGGCCGGATACAAGAGTGTCCTCGTCATCGGTAGTCGCACACCCACCATTCGCACCGCCACGCTCAAGGCGACCTTGCACATGCTTGAGAAGTCGGATGCCGTGTTCGGACCGACGCCGGAGGGTCGTTACTATATTATCGGAATGTCCGGTGCGGCACACATCAATCTCAGCGATTTCGACTGGAAGTCGCCGTCGATTTACTCCGAGGTTGTTGACGCCTTCACTCGTGCAGGTCTGGTCTGGGCCGAGCAGGAAATCTGGTACGCGGTCGAGACCACCGATGAGCTTGAAATGATGGTGCGCGATATCAATCAGTACCGCTTTGAAGGGGACGAAACGACCGCCGTCGAAACGGAAAAAGTCATGGAGCGGCTGCTGGCCAAGCTGGGTGGTTAGGTGGAACGCGAATTGCAAAGACTCAGTTGGCTGAAAGTCCGCGACTTGGTTCCCGGTCAAATCGACACCGTTATCCTGCCGGTGGGCACGGTGGAAGCCCACGGTACTGATTGCCTCGGCACCGACAACATCATCCCTGAAAATATCGCCCACGGTATCGCCGAGCGCATCAACGCCCTGATCGCACCTACCATGCCTTTCGGTATCACCAAATCACTGCATCGATACGACGGCTGCGTCACCTTAAGACCGGAAACATTCGGACCGTGCCTCGCTGACATCATGGAATCATTCCGTGACAGTAGCTTCAGAAACGTGATCATCATGAATGGTCACGGCGGTAACAACGATGTGCTAAAGACGGTGGCGCATGATTGGCATCGCGACCATGGCCTCAATATCTGTGTCATCCACTGGTGGGAGTTGTGCGCTGAGATGACTGAGGAGTTCTTCGGGCATGTCGGTGGTCATGCCGGCACCGATGAAAGCGCCATGGTCCAGGCAATTGATGAGACGCTGGTCGACAAAGAAGCCTACGATCCTAAGCAAGCATGGTTTTTCCGCCATGGCGCTGACGTCTACCCCGTTCCCGGCTCGATTCTGCTGTACAAAGAGGGCGAAGGGCTTCCGGAGTACGATGCGGAAAAGTCCAAGCAATACCGCGACAAAGTCATCGCCGCAGTCGGTGATTTCGCCGAGTTGGTGCTCAAGCGCTGGCGGGAGCAGGGGCTGTGATCCTGACCTACGTTTTGTGGCGCGCGTAGCGCATGAAACCCATTTATGGGCGGCTTGACCGTGTCATCCTGAGCGGCACAACGTCATCCTGAGCGGAGTCGAAGGGTGAGCGAAGTAGGTCAGGTCCCTTGTGGACCTGACGGATATCGTCAGGAGCGCAGGGCTCCTGACCTACAATGACTACCGCTTCATCGCCTCTTTGCGCATCTCTTTGGGCAGTTTCTCGATCGCATAGCGTAGCGCCGTGCGCGGCATGACGGCGCGGTGTTTCAGCACATACTCGTAGACTTCGTCGCGGAACTCGTGGGTCGCTTCCTTGAGCATCCAGCCGTACCCCTTCTGCACCAGGTCTTCCTCGTCCATCATGAGCGTGTCGGCAACCTCGAAGGCATCCGGCAGCGCCTGCTTCTTCCTTAGTGATACGATCAAGCATACCGCCGAAGCGCGACGCATCCACAGATTCTTCGATGTCGCCCACTTCCGGGTGCGAGGGATCAACTCCGGATACGTCAGGATCAAATGTCCCAACGCCCGGCAGCAAAGATTGTCGACGGTGCCCCAATTGGTGAAGTACTTCTTACCCCATCGTTCAAACCGCGCGAAATCGGACTTCGTGAAATCCTTGCGGCAACGATAGGCGAAGTCGAAGGCGAAACCAACATGCGCCTCGAGGTCGCTCTCGAGCAACTCTTCGCATAGCTCAAAAACCTCCTTCTTGGGTCGACTTTTGATCCCCTGCCATGCATCGTTAGCCAACTGTTTGAAAATCGCTCCCTTGAGCATCCAGGGTTGTTCGAGCTTTTCTTTGAAGAACCGTTGGGCGTTGATGCGATACTTGCGCGACTTGTACTTTTTGAGCTCGTCGGCGAGTTGGGTGATGAAGGGTGAAGTTTTCATAATCGTGCCTTGGGACTATTCATAATCACCTCGTGCTGAGCGGAGTCGAAGCATGCGTACTTTCTGCTGTCACCCTTCGACTCCGCTCAGGGTGACGACGTCCGGTCGGGGCGACGACTCGCCATATCAGAACCTCTCGATATACGTCAGTCGCACGGCGCGGGTGAAAGTGTCGGCCTCAGGGCGGTTGACGAGAAGGTCCTTCATCAGGAACTCGAGTTCAAAGTTCTCAGTAACCAGCCACTTGATCGAACTGTTAAGATACCCACGACCATGCCCCGCGAACTCGTTCGGGGTCCCATCGGGCAGTTTCGACTTGTTGTCATTGAGCGCGGCGTCGTATTCAATCATTAGCGCGAAGTTGTACTTGAAGGTAGCGTCGAACCCGCCGAAGAGGTTGGCGTCGGTCTCGTCATCAATGTCGTTCTCCATCGAGTAATTGATCCCGGCATGCCAGCCCGAAGTCCAGTCGTAAAAGTAGAAACTGCGACTGACGACAGCATAGAACCCACGCGACTTGAAAGCGTATCGATCCAGATCTGAGTTCCAGGCGCCCAATCCCTGCGAACAAAAACCGACCGTCACCGCCGGGAAGACTTCTATCTCATCGATGATGCGAAACTTGACATTGAACTCAATCTTCGGATTCCAGTTCGGCTCCCGATTGGAGATGATATCCTCGGCGCCGTAGGAAATCCCCAGCGTCAGCCGGTGCGACAGACCGATATTCGTGCGGGCCAGGGCGCCGCCGTTGGGGTAGAAACGAAATCCAACGGTGTAGTGGGCGCGGGGGACAGTTCCAGCGGTCGGCATGTCCACCAGCCATCGCGGGGGCACATCGTAAAGACTGGTCTGGACGCCACTGATCCGATCTTGAGCCGAAGCGGACGCGGCGATCAACAACATTGACGATACGATGACGGAAGTGATGAGTCTATACATAGCGTTACCTTTGGTCAAAACAGGTTTACTTAATCAGTGGCAAGAAGGAGCCACCTCACAATCGAGTCAAACAAAAAACTGTTGGGTGGTGACTCTGACGAGAGCAGGTCAGGTGCTGCCGGCTCAAAGTCCCCTCTTCAGAGGTGACAGGCACACCTGTTTTTTGCGGCGCATGAGGACGTACGCCGCGTACAAACTCACCCCGCCCTTTGCACTATTCGTTGTGGTGGCTGAGTCTTCAGACTCAGCCACTGGCACGCGCGCGATCTGAAGATCACGCGGGCACACGGAACACACCCTGACCTTTGGCCGCCCCTTTCAAGAAGTGAATGAATACATGCCGTTGGGATAACCTCCGGCGAGTGCGTTCACTCAGTGCAAATCGACCAGTCGGTAGAAGTGCTCTCTGAGTTGGCTGGTGATGTCGCCGGTGGCGAGGCGGTGTCCCTTGCGACCGATCTTGATCACCGACACACCGACAACGAGTTTCAACGAGCTTGATATGAAGACCTCATCCGCCTTGAGCAATCTTGCCAGTGAGCAGTTTTTTTCTGCAATGATGTAGCCGAGCTTCCGAGCTTCTTTGAGAACAGTTTTGCGCGTGACACCTTCGAGACAGCCGGACGTGATGGGCGGCGTGTAGATATGTCCACGTTCTACCCAATAGATGTTGGCGGAGGTGACTTCAGCGACCTGGTCGTTTTGGTTAAGCATAAGCGCATCATCGCAGTTTGCCTTCCTGGCCTGGCCGAGCGCGGCGGCATGGATAGCGTACGACAGCGTCTTGATACGCCGAAAAACGGATTTGTGGTCGACACGGAAACGGGAGACGTGGAGAGTGTAGGGCTGGGTGGGCATGGTGTGCGGTGAGGCGCTCAGGATCACCTGCGGTCTCCCCTGCCGACCCACCCAGCGCGCCGCTTCACCGGCGGTGAGCGTCAGGCGGAGCTTGGTGATTCGGTCGGGATGGGCGCGCACGGTCTTTCGCATCCATGCCGTCAGTTTCTCCGGCGACGCAGGTATCTCCAGCCCGATTACGCGCGCTCCACGATACAATCGTTTCAGATGCCCTTCGATGAAGATGATGCGATCATCGATAGCCAGGAACGTTTCAAACAAACCCTCGGCATAGAGTAGTGAGTTGTCGAAGACGGAGATGCGCGCATTCCGGCGGTCGACAAAACGTCCGTTTATGGTGGTAACTGTTTTCAGCACGCCGCCGACTCCATTTGGACACCGACAGCCTGTAGCAGATTGTGGGCCTTCAATAGCATTTCCCGGTATTCCCCTTCCGGATCGCTGTCGGCGACAATCCCGCCCCCGGCATGAATTCGGTAGACTGAGTCAGCATAGGTCATAGTACGAATTGCAATATTGAAGTCGGCATCGTCTCCATGAACATATCCGATGCAACCGGTATAAACCGACCGCGGACAGACCTCCAGTTCATTGATAATCTCCACCGCCCGCTTCTTGGGTGCGCCGGTAATCGAACCGCCCGGGAGCATGGCAGATATTACGTCGGTCGTCGATACCTCAGAAGCCAACTCGGCTGAGATGTTGCTCACGAGATGGATCACCGACGAGTAAGTTTCCGTCTTGAACAGATGATCGACCGACACTGAACCGGGGCGGGCGATGCGACCGAGGTCGTTGCGTTCGAGGTCGACAATCATCAGCAATTCAGCACGGTCCTTTTCCGACTCGAGCAAGCGTCGGCGGTTTCGTGCGGACTGGGAACGGTCGTTGCCGCGAGCAATAGTACCTTTGATGGGACTGGTGCTGAGACGACGGCCTCGTTTGGCAAACATCCGCTCCGGCGAAGACGACAAGACCTGATAATCCCCGAAATTCATGTAGGCACTATACGGCGCCGGGTTTAGTCGTCTCAACTTGCGATACACCTCGAACGGAGGCTCGGTGTTGCTCACATCGATGCGGGTAGTGAAGTTGGCCTGGTAGATATCCCCCTCGCGGATGTGATCTTTGATGGTTCGGACACGATCCAGGTAGTCTTCCCGCTCAATGGTGTGGTGCCAGTCGCCGACCGGATCGACAGAGCTGAAAGAGTCTTCGCCTTGCTTCGTGAGGTCATGGTGGTTGTCATGATCGGCCTGGCCGAGGGCGTCTTCACCGCAGGAATGTTCAAACTTCCGCACCGTATCGTAGAACAGGAACCGTACCGACGGAATGTCGCATCTCTGATGACGACTGGCCACCCCTAAGAACGGCAGGGTTGCTTCGTAGCTGATATACCCCACCGAAAAGTACTCTCGGCTGTTCCACAACTGTGTCAACAGATCCCATATCTGATCACCGGGGAGCGTCTGGAGGCTTCGGTTTGGCGCTCTTACCAAAACTCGGTCATTCTCTAACATGACGTCGAACTGTGGATCTTCGGCGATGAATGAACTGCGTCCGCGATCTGAAAAATGCATCGACGAATCCAGCCAGACCGATCCGGGCCGGTCGGCCAGAGGCGCAAAAACCGATTCCGGAGATTGCTTTTGCGTGTTTGTGAGTACCAATGTCTCCATACCAGATCGGCAAGCTACTTCTCATAACCGGATTGTCAAGTGCTGAATCCGGGCGGGAGATTCGTGGTCATGTGGACAAGTCTTCAGCAGGCCCCTCCCACATTTCCCTTGATCGGGTTTCAACAATGGCTTATCTACACCCCAACGCATGGAAGCATTGAACGACATACTTTCAAGCATCTCCGACTTCCTCTGGGGAGCGCCGATGGCCAGCATTCTCCTGGTCACGGGCCTGTTTCTCACTCTTCGGCTCGTCTTCATCCAGTTTCGCGGGTTCGCGCATGGGGTCGGGATCACCACCGGCCGCTACGACGACCCGGCGCACAAAGGGCAGTTGACACACTTTCAGGCGCTGTCGGCGGCCTTGAGCGCAACTATCGGCATCGGCAATATCGGCGGCGTGGCGATTGCCATCTACTGGGGCGGGCCGGGTGCTATCTTTTGGATGTGGGTCACGGCCCTTTTTGGAATGGCTATCAAGTACACCGAGTGCACGCTGGCTATCAAGTACCGCAAAGTGGAACCGGACGGCAACATACGCGGTGGGCCGATGTATTTCATCGAACTGGGACTGGGCCGCTACTTCAAACCGTTGGCGTGGGTTTTTGCCTTATGCACGGCGGTGGCGGCGCTGGGTGCGGGGAACATGGTGCAGTCCAATACGCTGGCGCATTCGCTTGTCGATGTGTTCGAGGTTGCGCCGGAAAACATCGCCATGTGGCGCTGGATAATCGGAATCGTCATCAGCACGTTGGTGGCGGCGGTGATTCTCGGTGGCATCAGACGAATCGGACGTGTGGCGTCGTATCTCGTGCCGTTTATGTCGGTGGTGTACGTGCTCTCGGCACTGGTGGTGTTGCTCATGCACGTTGACGAGATCCTGCCGGCGTTCAACCTTATCTTTTACCACGCGTTCAACCCGACGGCCGTCATAGGCGGCGCGGCCGGTGGGGCTACGGTCTGGATGACCTTCACCTGGGGTCTCAGGCGCGGATTGTTCTCGAATGAATCCGGTCAGGGTTCGGCGGCTATGGCGCACTCGACAGCCAAAGTCGAAGAGCCGGTGCGCGAGGGTTTGGTGGCGATGTTAGGTCCGTTCATCGATACGCTCGTTATCTGCACGATGACGGCGCTGATAATTATCACCAGTGGGTTGTGGGACGGTGGTCTCAACAGCGCGCCGTTGACGATGGCGGCGTTCGACAAGTCGCTGCCGATTTACGGCAAGTGGATGGTCGTAATCGGTATCCTGCTGTTTTCGTATTCGACTGTTCTTAGTTGGTCATACTATGGTGAGAAAGGGATCGAGTACGTGCTTGGATCGTGGGCCAAACTGCCGTACAAAATGGTCTACGTGATCTTCACGCTGTTGGGAGCGCGGCTCGATCTGGTAGCGGTCTGGTCGTATGCTGATATTGCCAACGGTATGATGGCGATACCGAACCTGTTTGCTTTGCTTGGCCTGTCGGGCGTGATAGTGGCCATGACCAGGAAATACATGAGAGAAAAACAACAGGGCATGCACCAGCCGTTCAGGCCATAAGCCATAAATGGCGTCCACGTGCTGCACGCACATCCAGCTTCATTCTGAATATCTTTGGAGATCGATATCCTCGCGGTTTCGACTGAAGTGAATCTCTTCTGTCATTCCCGCGCAGGGGCTTGTTGAAAAACCCCTTGTGCCGTTGTGTCAGGTCTTGATCCCGTGAAAACGGGATTGTGACCTGACACGTTAGTACATGTCAGACAGGAGCGGCAGGTCACACAAATCCGCTTGCGTCCGCCGCGGCGGACCAGACCTGCCGCAACTATGTGTAGAGACTTTTTCAACAAGCCCGAACGTCCGGGCCCCCCGCCAATTCATACCCAAAGTAACCTGTTACCTATGTCTCCGGTTTAATCTGTTACCTATCTGCCCGGTTCATACCTTGAAAAGTAGCATGCAAAAGGGGGGGCCGGATTGCAAATGCTTTTCGGCGTGAAAGATCTGACCGTCTGAACTCACAGAACAT
>DAOVOW010000057.1 GCA_030629485.1 bacterium | reverse complement strand
TCTACGTTGGAGAACATCAGTGAACCCGCGTATCGTATGACCGCTATGTAGGGACACTGCTTGAGATCAAAACAGGTGCGGTTCCTGTAAGTACCGTCAACGTGCAACGACAACATGGCAATGACCGGCTTCATATTGCGTATCAGGTACAGCAGCACAGAAAGGGCTACCCCTATGATAATCCCTCTGTCCAGGTGGGGAGCGAACGCCAATGTGCATACGAACGTCGTTATGCCGATGAGCCCATCATACCATTGAGCCCGCCAGGCATGCACGAACGATTTCAGGTTCAGCAATTCCGCGACCGCCATCATGATGATCGCCGCCAGCACCGACTGGGGGAGATGATAAAGGAGTGGCGTGAAGAACAGCAGCACGACAACAACCACTAGGCTGCTGACCACATTGGACAGGCCGGTCACGGCACCCGCCTGGATATTGACCGCCGACCGGGAGAACGACCCCGATACAGCGTAGCTGTGAGTGAAGGATCCCAGGAGGTTGGCCAAGCCTTGTCCCACCAATTCCTGGTTCGCATCCAGTCGCTGGCCGGTCTTTGCCGCCATGGCCTTGGCAATGGAGATCGCCTCCATGAAACCCAGAAGGGAGATTATCATGGCCATAGGCAGGAGGCTGAGTATCGCCGAAAGATCAAGATGGGGAGACGCCAATGTTGGAAGCCCCCGAGGGATAACTCCGACCAAAGCTCCTCCGCCGGACATCTCCAGAGAACTGAGATCCAGTTGGCCGTTTCCTACCAGGAGCCGCCAGTGTCGGCCATCAGTTTCAAGCCCGCTGGGTACTTCTGTGCAGAGGTGGAAACGTCCGGAGTTGAGTGAATCCCCGGTCAGTGCAAAATGGTATCTCCTGAGGTCCGCGCGGTACGTCCGGGCTTCCTCTTTGTATCGGACAAGATCGATACTGAGGAGAGCAATCTGGTGTTCGATATCCAAAACCGTGTGATCGACTCCGTCCCCATCGTGAGCAAGGCTGTCGCGTCTGGCTCGAAGAGCGACACGTTGGGCGCCGATCTCATCTATCGAGGAAACTGCGGCGTTGAAGAGCTTAAGGGTGTTCCTGACCTGCTGCGATTCAATTTGCTCGATCGATATTATCGAGGTTCTTTCAGACCCGGTGCTCCAGGAAACAAGGGTGGCTGCAACCACCGCAATCAATACACTTGGTATACGCGGATTTATCCGTCGCGACACGATCATAATTGTAAATGCCAGGACGGCCAGAGCTACTGTGGGCCAATGCGTGTCCACGGCCGCCTCTCGAACCACGTTGAGGATCGTTTCATAATGATGTTCGCCTTTGTCGACCGTGGCTCGACCGGTTAAGAGAATGACCTGCAGGTCCGCATTAAGTGACAGCATGCGCTGCAAAGTCTCGATGCCGTCCATACCCGGCATAGCCAGATCCAACACAACGGCGTGATAGGTTCTGGATGCCACGAACTTCAACGCCTCTGGCCCACTGTAAGCAGTATCCACTTCCAGGCCGCGATTCTGCATTCGCTCAGCGAGGGCACCGGCAAAGTCCCTCTCATCATCCACAATCAATACTCTTGTTTTTTCCACCATACTATGACTCCCAAGCTGCAATACTCATCAATACCAGTATCGTTCACTACCGTTCGTCCTGTTGTCATCGCGAGGCCGACCAGGCGTGGCTTCCATTGGCGGCCGTGACGATCTCATCTTCGCAATCATCTCACTATCATGAGATTGCCATGTCGTTCGGTTGCCGCGAACTCCTCGCAGTGACGCCTCCGAGTATAATTCATGAATCGTTCGCTCTAACTCCGATTCCCGTCAACAATCGTTCTTACCATGAACTCGCATCGCCTGGTTTGATCACCGACCTCCAGTCGATAACTTCACCCCAATTCTTATGCCTTCATCACTCAATTGCTCCGTGATGACTACGGGCAATCGAGAACGCAGTAGCTCGAAATCGTCTTCCTGCACCCGGTCTGCAGCAGTTTCATGACAAGGCGCCTCAATGGTCACTTCAGCTTCTTCATCGCATTGCGATAAGCGGATTTCCAGCACCACATCCCGGTCAGCCAACGACAAAGCCTTTTTGGTGCAGAGGAAAAGCAGGTGCGAGAGAAACAGGGGATTGGTCCTAACCGTAATATCATGGTTGGGTAAAGTTGTCTTCAATTCGACTCTCTGCATATTGGCTATACGCTGTGTAAGACCTGCAATGTTCTCCAGCAGGTCGTTCAAGTTGCACTCAACAGTGATGTGATCTCCCATGTGAGCAAAGGTGTTCAGGCGTTTGGTCAGCGTGACGCCTCGTTCCGTCTGCCTGTTGAGTCGATCTGTGAGCGTACTCAGTCTCTCCACTGCCACTGTGACCTCCGACGCCGGCGTCGCGGCGAGATCCTCAAGCAACCCGGCTACCTGGTCGATCGTCCCCAGCACATTGTTCAACTCATGTGTTACCGAGGCCGTAATCTGACCGGAAAACGCCAGACACGCGTACAAAAGTCGATCGCGGGAGTCGCTGTTACGGTTGCCGGTGTTCATTGGCCTCAATAGCTTCTTTCATTTTCGTTACAAGCTCGGAAATGTCAATCGGCTTTGGCAAGAAATCGTAGACGCCCTCTGGTTTTTCGTATTCCTGATCTCTGCCGGACCCGCGCCCGGTTATCATGATTATGGGCAGTTTCGGATAGGCTTTTCTTACGATGTGCACCAGTTCCACGCCGGACATGCCGGGTAGTTTCAGATCGACAACCACCACATCATACGAGGCCTTTTGGAGCATCTCCAGAGCTTTTTCCCCGTCAATCGCGTAACCTGCTGTGACTCCGCGGTAATCCAGCCACTCCACAAGAGTAGATACGAATTCCTCTTCATCGTCCACTAACAAAGCTCGCAAGCCGTTCATAGCAACATTCCCTAACCCACTTTATCTACTGGGAGGTTGACCGTGAAACGGGTTCCTTTGCCAACCTCACTGGTTACTTCTATCAGTCCCCCCAACTTTTCGACAAGGTCTCGTGTGATTGATAATCCAAGCCCGGTACCAGCCTCTCCTTTCGTTGAGAAAAAGGGTTCAAAAATGCTCTTCAGATCGTTCTCTGGAATGCCGGCGCCATCGTCGCTGATCGTCACCGCAACTTCATTACTGTTTGGCTGACTGATAGTAATGTCAATTCGTCCTCCATCCTCGACTGCAGCGTAGGCATTACTTATGAGGTTCAAGAACACCTGCTGCAACTGTCCTCTATCACTTTCGATTGACTGAGTATCCGGAGCAACGTCAATGTCAATCTGGATCCTTCGATAAATTGCTTCGGTCTTCTGGAATTCGAGCACATCATTCACCAGCGAGGCAAGGTCCACCCGCTCTTTTTGCGCGTCCATGCGTCGACCGAATCCCAGCAGCCGGCGGGTAACTCGGCTGCAGCGATCCACCGAAGTAGTGATCGAGTCCACAATGCCAAGGATCTTGTCGCGCCGGGGAAAATCCTCCGTGTGGGTGGCGATATCCCTCACAAGCCCGGCCTTTTCATTTATGATAGCCAGGGCATTATTGATTTCGTGGGCAACGCCGGCCGCCAACCGCCCCAAGGTCACCATCTTATTCGTATACTCTAAGTTGTGATGGATTCTTGCCCGCCGAATATCCGACTCTCGAAGGCGATTCACAATGTGCCTGGAACGCATGGAGCCAACTAACAGGATACCGGCAATGCTGGCCACGAGGAACCATATCACATCCGCTCGCTGATAGAACCAATGCTTGAACGCCGCTTGATGCCGAGACACCGCCACCAGAATAAAGGGACTGCCCTCGACATAGGTAAAGCCGGTTGTCATTGTGCCGCCGTTTAACTGGTCCTGTTCGCTGATGATTTCCCGGTTCCGGATGTGCGGAGGAATGGTCAGGTCAATACTATCCAGCACCGTACCGTAGAACGTCGATACGGTTTGAAGGATACCGCAATCGTTGACGATAAAGGCATCTGTTTGAAGTTCCCCCGGTTTAGTGGACACGGAGAAAGGATAGTGTTATGATTCTTTCAGGAGGTGTTCAGATGTCTGTAAATGAGTCGCGTCGCAGTTATGATTGAGCCTTCAAGGTGGAGGCAGTGCGATTGAGTCGTAAGCCCGGTCGGACCGTAGCCGGGACAGCCCGTGAGTTAGGTATCAACGAGAACATGTTGCATCGGTGGCGCTGCCAGTGAACGCCGTCATTCGAGCCTGGGTTACCAAAGCCCGACCAACTTCGAACGACTGGCTACCCTAGCTTAACTGGGTGTCCACTTTCCCGGGGGAAGATCACACTTAGGCGACTCGCCTGACTGCCAGTGGGTTGCAAGACGGGTGTCGGGCGGGGTCGCCCAACACCACCCGCTAAAGACACCTTTTTCAACAAACCCGTTCGTCCGGGTTTCACCCGCAGGATTTCTTCGAAACCACAGGACTTTCGACCCGCAAGGAGCAAAGTGTTGAATAGGATGTGAAAAATGAGAAGATACAAACTTCACCACTTCGGCATCAATCGGTAACCAGTGGATAGAGGTTGCCGGCTACCGCTCGAAACGAATATTCCAGTTGACCGTTGAAAAGCAATGCGGTTTTGATGCAAGCTGTCTGTCCTCGCAGATGTGACATTTTCCTTTACATGTTCACGCGATTCTCTAACATTGAGCCCGGTGTGCGGTGCAAGGTGTATTCCAAGACGACAGCATCCGTGCTCATGTGACGCGAAAAGAGAAATACAGTGACCAACCGTACTATGAATCGCCTGAAACAACTCCTGGCTTCCGACTTGGTCGTCATTCTTGGTCCCCTGATCGTATATCTGGTCACAACCTGGCCGCTGTGGGAGTGGATTGTCGACGATGCCGGCATCACCTTTTCTTATGCTCGGAGTCTCGCCCAAGGTCATGGCCTGGTGGCCCAGCCGGGACTGGAACCAGTAGAGGGCTTCTCCAATCCACTTTGGTTGCTGTTGATGTCGGTCTTTTTCCTTGTCCGCATGTTTGACCCCTACGTGGTGCCAAAGCTGGTCGGCCTGCTTCTGGTGGGCATCGCCTACTGGCTGCTACATCGCTCCATGATGCGTCTGACCTCAGGGCAGACTGTTGTTTCTTTGGTCGCTCTGGTCTGTCTGTCGCTCAATGCATCGTTCACCGTGTGGACCTGCTCGGGTTTGGAGAATTCATTGTGGGTCGCTCTCGCGGCGCTCCTGCTGCGATATCTGATTTCCTATGACGACCAGAGTGGACACACCGCAAAACAGGCCGTCATCACAGGGGTTATTGTATGCAGCATGGCACTGACCAGACCGGATGGAATAGTGTACGGATGGGTGTTCCCCGCCTTACTGGTCGCCTTGCACTGGGGTTCTGACCGACACAGAATAAAAGAGTGCGCCAGACAACTCACAGCCTATCTGGTGACAATAGTTGCTATCATGGGGCTAGTAACCACAACTCGCCTGGCCTATTTCGGGCTATGGTTACCCCATACCTATTATGTCAAAGGAGGCCCGTCCCTTGAAGACCTATGGCTGGCAGTCACTCTGCAGCAAGGTTATCTCGAAAAGTGCCACCTGCTGCTGGTCTCGGTTTTCGGGGTCCACCTGTGGTATGTAATACCCGGCTTGACGATAGTGGCCTTCTGGGCGTGCTTCGGCAAAAGGGCGAATCGACGTCCAAGACTGCCGTTGCTGATGATGATGTTCACCAGCTACATGGTGTTCATGGTCTTGCCGAACGACTGGATGCGCGAGTACCGATTCGCGACACCGTTTTTGGCGTTCTACTATGTCATGGTCGCTGTCATGGGTTGGCATTTGATCAACATGGCGGCGCACCGCCCACTCTTGAGAAATATCATCGGCATGGTGGCGACCGGAGTTCTGATTCTGGTCACTCTGGACACGCATGTGCCCCGCCTGCGGTCCTTCTACCGCTGGCCGGTGGTTCCATTCGGGGACGTCGCAAGGGAGTATGCTTTTCGGTTTAATGGATACTCTGAAGACCTGCGCATTACAGATGGCTCGGTGCTGTTGCCCGACGTCGGTGGCACCCTGTACTACTCCGATCTGCGGGTGATCGATCTCGGATGTCTTTGCGATACCACCATAGCCCGCACTCTGCTTAAAGACCAGAGCCGCTTCTATGATTACGTGTTCGATGAAGCGAGACCGACGTTCATCCACGTCCACGGCACCTGGACGCTGCGAGCCGATCTGGATGCCGATCCGCGCTTTCGACGGGACTATGTAGCCATCAAAGAGTACCCTGATGAGTGGGTGAAGAAGCGCAGCGGTCGAGACCTGATGTCCGGCCACTTCGTCAGACAGGATCAGGTGCGCGGCCAGGAGGAACTGCTCGACCGTCTGTCCAAAGAATGACCGCCGTCACCACCGGCAACGAGGCGTCAGTTCTCTAACCCAACTGGTCCCATCGGGTGACCTTAGTCCTCGAGCAGTCTGACGTGTCCCACGCTATATAGATCATCGCCTGACTCGGGGATTACCACGATGTTATCGTAACCAACGTCGTTTGCATAGTTGGGAACGCTTAGTGTGTCGACTCTCAACCCACCGGTCTTGGTATGACGCTTCTTGATCTTCACGCTGGCCAATTCGCTGGAGTCGCGACCGAATATCACCAGGTAGTGGTCATTATGGTCAATACTGATCTCGACCCGATCGGAATGCCGCACCGAGTCGAGGTTGATACGAATGCCGGATGGTCGTAGGATATAGTTTCCCTCCTCGTCCCATGGTATGCCAGCAGTCTGGGGGGGGCAGATATCAGCGTAGTCGACTTCCAGCCTTGGTTTCTCAGTATATGCCTCGACAAGATAATCATAACCACCTGTGTTTATCCTCCAGATGGCAACCAACCGATCCCAGTCGAGAATGTCGCCGCGCGTGATTAAACAAAGCGAATCGTAAAAGGCAGACAGTGAGGAGTCTTCAATCGTGTTTGTCCCGTTTTCAAGCCCTTCTAGATACTTCCAAGGCGGTACGCGACCAAAGTGCCCCACTCGCCAATCACGCAAATCGATGGTCGGTAATCGAGCCAAGAGAGGTTCGGTCAATGCAAGGCCATCGTAGATGTGTACATCCGGACCGGCATAGTAGCCGGCGAATCCGACACATCCCAACGTCATGAAACTGTCTCCCTTCAGTCGAACTCGACGACCATCGTCCGACCAGTGGTGAGCCGGCATGGGTTGCCCGCGACTGGTGGTAAGCAACCCGGTTGATTGATAATACCAGGCGCGCTCGTCGGCGATTCCCTTTTCATTGATTCCAGACTCACCATGAGTGCCGTATGACTTGTCGCTGAAAAGCGGTGGCCGGGGCGAAGTCAGCCCGATCAACATCACCGCCGCCAGCGGGATCAACCGGGTCGCCCACGTTTCGGCGTGTCGCCACTGCGAAATGAGCATCAGAGATGCCAGTAAGGGAACAGCGAAGAACCGCCCGCTCATAAAATCTCCCCCTACGCTGATGATGTACACCAGGTACACGAAGACGCCTACCGACAGCGGCGCCGCTTTGCGATTCCGGGTAATGAGTACAACGGCGAAGCCGGCGGCGATAGCAATAAGAGTCAGTGGGTCTAAATTAAGCGTCTCTATATAATAGATGAATCCCTGGTGTATTCGCTCGTACAATGGAACCCCCGAGTAGAGCTTGGCATAGTAAGTGTTTGGAAAAGGGAATCCATAGTAGACTATCGAGAAGCACTCCCACAAGATCAGGGGCGAGAAACCGAGCACGGCCAAAGCGACCGTTCTGCTCCCTTTCAGCCGCCAAAATGCAACCGCCAGCGCCGGCATGTACAGAAGCATCGTATCCAACCGATTGAAACCAGCAAGGGCCGCTAACAGCGCAAGCACGAAGAAATTGTTTTGGTCCAGTCGGCGATTCAGGTACACATAGAAAAAAGTCACCAAGATGAGATAGCTGAGCGGATTCTCGAGACCGGATGTCGCATAATCTATGAAGGCCTTTGAGAAGAGAACAGCCACCAGTATGAGCACCCAACCGGTGGTCGAGCGGCTAACTTTCAGGGACGCCGTCAATAATGCTGCCAGCGTCAGCGCCAGTGAAACAAAGATGCTAGTATAATATAACTCACCAGTCACCATGTAGAAGGCAGCCATTAGAAATACCCAGAAGGGGTTGGTGAATCCTTGTACTCTCTCGCCGGTATTCCAGGTTAGGCCGTAGCCGTTGACAAAGTTATCGACGGTACGAAAAGAGATATAGGCGTCGTCACAGACCCAAGCCGTTCTGAGAATTACGACGCAAACGGTTATCAGCAGTAGGGCCATCAGCAGCGATCGGCTGTGCCGCGCGAATTCTTCATTGGATTCAATCACGGCGGGAATCTATGTCGCGGCCCATAACAGGTCAAGCTCTTCCGTCGACACACCGCCAAAAAAAAACCGCCCTCTCGCAGGGGGGCGGTTTCTCAAACTGATAAATCGATTCCTCAGTTCAGGTACGCACGCAACGAACGACTGCGTGAGGCGTGCCTCAGGCGGCGGATCGCCTTCTCCTTGATTTGTCGCACTCGTTCACGTGTAAGCGAGAACCGCGCGCCGATCTCTTCGAGCGTCAGAGCCTTCTCATGGTTGAGACCGAAATAAAGATTGATCACTTCCGCCTCACGCGGCGTAAGTGAATGCAGTGCCTTCTCAATCTCAACCCTCAATGATTGACTCAGCAACGCCTCGTCGGGCGACGGCTGCAACTCATCCTCCAGCACATCTATCAGCGAGTTGTCCTCGGAAGTCGAGAACGGCGCATCAAGAGAAAGGTGGCTGTTGGAAATCTTCAGAGTGTCGGCTACCTCACTCTCCGACAACTCCAGTTCTTTGGCGATCTCTTGAGCCGAGGGGATACGTCCCAACCCCTGCTCCAGTCGACTCGAGATCTTGCCGATCTTATGCAGCGTTCCCACCCTGTTCAGGGGGAGACGGACAATCCGGCTCTGTTCAGCCAGCGCCT
>DAOVOW010000347.1 GCA_030629485.1 bacterium | reverse complement strand
CGAATGCCTTCTGGGCATCTTCAAGCCCGGCCTTTACTTTGTCACGAAATTGCTTAAACTGGGGTGATGCTGACCCACCGGGGAATATCGATTCGAGGTCCCAGGTGGGAGCGGGGGGGATCGTCGTGGTCGTCATGCTGATATCTCCTTAGGAAGAGTTTGCTGTTTTCGCGGCTCCAATTATAGCCCAAACGATGGCGTCTGGCAAGGATTGGCGGCGGCTATTGCAGCCATTATTGCTGAAGGAGAAACGGATGTTGTCAGGGCTGCCGGATGTTGATCAGCATCTGCCCTTTCTGGACCTCAACCACAATCTCGTCGGCGTCAACATTGTAGGTCCGCCGCTCACTGGCGTGGGTGGTTTTGAGAGAGACCGTCCGGAAGCTCAACGGACCGACGGTGTCACCTTCCAGCAGCGTGAAGTTCTTCAACAACTTCACCACACAGACCGACTCGCCGGCGTCAGTGTTGAGTAGCCGCACGACAACCTCACGGCCCGGCTCAATCGACATGCCGTATAGCCTTCCGGCTGCAATCGTCTTTCCGAAACCCAACTCTATCGGTTCAATCGTGAAAGCAACCGTTCCTTCGTTGACGCGTACCACCACCTGATCCGCCTCCAGCGGCGTCTCCTCGAAAGTCCAGCCACCACCGGTCCCTTTGCTTGGCAGGTTCAGGGTGTACATGGAGACATCCTTCAGCGGCAGGCCGTTGATAAACGGCACGGCGGCATACGAGGCGTTCCCCTCGCCGACGTTCCTGCCATGCACCTTGAGTCCGTATCCCGGCTCAACCGGCACTCGAAACAACTCTCCGGCCGCAACGGTAATCTCAAAAGGAGGCGACATCGGTTCCGCCGACTCGACCTCAAGGACCCAGTTCGGTATTTCCACCGGCCCCTGCCCGGCGACGGACTTGAGGTTGTAACCTGCTGGTATCCGGAAGAGAGAGTCATTGACCGTCTGCCGCTTGATATTGCTCAACTCGAAGAACACTTCCTCCGAAATGTGATTGACGACCTTGACCGGGAAATTGAGTTCATTCGCTATATAATAGGTTACCACAGGCTGACCTTGAAGACGGATCAGGCTGCGCTCGCATTTGTAGCCGGCGATCTCCGTGGTACCCTCGGCTGAGACCGTCCCGATCCTCTGCAACATTCTCAGGCCCTGGATTTGATCGGTCATCGTACTCTGCCGATCATCGGCCGGTCTCTCGAGAAAAGTTTTATGCTCTGGTGAAAACGAACGACTCAGGTTGGCCGCCTCGTCGACGATAATGAACCACTCCGTCCCGCCGTCGCTGAATTCCATTCGGTATCTGCTGTCTCGCACATACAGCCTCCCCTTAGTAACCTTGCCGACATCCCCCACCGTGATGTCAGCCGTAAACTGACCGGGAGGAGCGCTCTCACAGGCTAACCCAGCCAGCAAAGCGGCAACACCGATTAGCATTACGGTTGTAGGTCTCACACTTTCCATAGCAGCAGCTTTCCTTTTCGGCATGCGGAACGATTCTCCGCGTTATGTCTTTTCAATGCAGCCAACGGGCGACGGAGCACCATTCGCTGTCAACAAAGTAGTGACCCGACCACCGGTTGTCAATCTCTTCAACTAACAGATACAACGCCGAGTCTGAAAGTCTCTCCTTTTCGCTCTTGTTTTTGAACTCCAAATGTCTTTATATGCTACTGAGGTATCCCGATGCAGAAACAGACGTTTCACAGAGCCGAAGAGATCAAGAAAGTCATTCAGTTAACTCCGGGGCGGCAGTTGACCCTGGCCCGACCGCTGGTGATGGGCGTCCTGAATGTTACTCCCGACTCATTCTCCGACGGCGGACGGTATGCCACTGTCGATAGCGCCGTCGAGCACGCTCTGCGTATGGAACAGTCCGGCGCCGACATCATCGATATCGGCGGCGAGTCAACCCGCCCCGGAGCCAGACCGGTCGAGGAAGAAAAAGAGATGAAGCGGGTCATCCCGGTCATCAAACGACTGCGCAACCTGAGCGACATCCCGATCTCCATTGACAGCTACAAAGCGCGCGTGGCCGAAGCCGGGCTGGACGCCGGGGCCGATATGGTCAACGATATTTCCGCACTCCGTTTCGATACCAATATGGCGCTGCTGATCGCCCAGCGGCGAGTGCCGGTAGTGATGATGCACATGCAGGGTTCACCGCGCGATATGCAGGTCGACCCCCATTACGAGGATTGTGTGACCGAAATAGTAGTGTTCTTCCAGCGGCGAATCGCGCTTTGCGAGACTCAGGGAATCGACAAATCCAAGATCATTATCGATCCCGGTATCGGCTTCGGCAAGCGACTCAGCGACAATCTCCAGATTCTGAACCGATTCGAGGAGTTTTCCAAACTGGGGGTGCCGGTGATGGTGGCGGCGTCGCGCAAGTCATTCATCGGCATGCTTCATGACGGCGATAAGCCGGCCGACCAGCGGCTGGGCGGGTCGCTTTCGGCTGCCATTCTGAGCGTACTGAAAGGCGCCGCTATTGTCCGAACCCATGATGTTTCTGAGACAGTCGAGGCCCTCAAAGTCCTGCAAGCGGTGAGGAACAGCGCATGACCCTGTTTCAGTTCGACTTTCTCAGTTTCGGCCTCAAGGACGTTGTCGATATCCTGATTGTCGGTTTCATCATTTACCAGATATTGAAGCTGGTGAGGGGCACCCGCTCGGCGCAGATCGTGATCGGGTTGACATTGATCGCCGGTCTTGCTTCGGTTGCCTTCTGGTTTCAACTGGAGGGTTTGACCTGGATGTTCTCGATCCTGGCGCCGTTCGGCTTGATTGTGCTGGTGGTGGTATTTCAGCCGGAGTTGCGCGGTGTACTGGCGCAGATGGGGCAAAACCGTTTTCTCCGGCGATTCTTTACCGTGCAGCAACGCAAGACGATCGAAGAGGTGACCCGCGCGGTGCTGCGGCTAAGCGAACTGAATTACGGCGGACTGATCATCATGGAACGAAACACCGGCCTGCGGAATTTCGCCGAGTCCGGCAAAGCCATAAACGCCGAACTGTCCTCGGAGCTGCTGGTCACCCTGTTTACTCCCTACACACCGCTTCACGATGGCGCGGTAATTGTTTCCGGCGATCACATCATAGCGGTCGCCACCTCGCTGCCGCTGACCACCAACCTGCGCTACCGCAAATTGTTCGGGATGCGCCACAAGGCTGCTATCGGAGTCTCCGAAGTATCCGACGCAGTCGTGGTGGTAATCTCCGAAGAGACCAGCCAGGTATCGATTGCCTACAATGGACTTCTCTATACCGATATCCAGAAATCGGAGTTCCGGGACAAGCTGACCGAGTTTATGGGGAAGTAACAAACCCATGGGACGGCT
>DAOVOW010000013.1 GCA_030629485.1 bacterium | reverse complement strand
TATTTTCAAATAATACGTAAATATAATGTTGTAGGCTTTTTGTTTCCGTTTTTTCTTGGCGAAACAATAAACTACCCTCAAGTCCGCCACTTATCAAAAGAGGCACACCTCCCTTAACTTTTCCTTTAATATCTTGTTCTTTTCCCTTTTTTGAATCTATGGCCTCTGGAATCCCCTCAAAAAGTTGTGAAGTAAGCGACCGAATGCGGTCTATATCGAGGTATATAAAATCTTTCAAATCCATCGTTATCATCGAGCGCGGCGGCGCCGGCAACCCGCCGGCGGTCGGTGATGATTTGTGGATCGACTACAGAAACTCAAGCGACGTCTGGATAAATCTGGTCACGCACCTCGGCGGTGGTTCGGCCATGACCGAGTTCGAACTGGCCTTCGCCGCCATACCCGCCGACGCCTTGCACAACGGTTTTCAGTTGCGTTTGCACTCGGCCGGCGATTGCTCGACCTGTGATGACTGGTACGTAGACAACATCAGACTTGATTTTTCGGCTGAGATCTCCGCTACGCCTTCGCCAATCATGGTCTCGCTCGTTGAAGGTGACTCGACCACACGCGACCTGGTGATCGACAACAGTGGTCAGGGTAGCCTTGACTACAGCCTTTTCGTGCAACTGGCCCTTAAGGACGCTGCCCTGTTTAGCGAACTGGTCGAGACCGGTCGGGTCGAACCGGCGCAGCGCGATCACCCGGTCGACCGAATCGACTTCCTGGCGGCCAAAGGCATGGGTGGTTCTAATATGGGCCTGCCTGTCTTTTATAACGCCGGTGGTCCGGACCTGTTCGGCTACTACTGGATCGACTCCGACGAACCGGGCGGCCCCACCTTTGCATGGGAAGACGTCTCGGCGACCGGCACCGACGTAATCGGCGGTCTCAACGATGACAACTACGTCGGTCCGCTCGACCTTGGGTTTGACTTCCCCTTTTACGGCAACGTATATAGTTACATCTACATCGGCTCCAATGGCATGATCGGGTTCAGTCCGACCGACATGAACGCTCGGATCGAAACGCCGCTCCCTAATGCCTCGACACCGAACAATATTATCGCCTTGCTGTGGGACGATCTCAACCCTGATGACGGCGATAACCCCGACGCGCACGTATACATGGATACCACGGGTGGACGCTGTGTCATTCAGTTTGTGGACTACCCGGAGTACAACGCTTCCGCAGGCGACGTGGTAAACGCGGAGGTTATTCTCGAGGCTGACGGTTCGATCAAGCTGCAGTATCTAACCATCGCGCCGGGCTTCGACGTCCTGTCGTGCGCGGTTGGGATCGAGAACTCAGACGGTACTGACGGCCTCGAGGTCGTCTATCAAGCCGGTTACCTTCACGACAACCTGGCCGTGCAAATCGTCAACCCCTACCAGTGGCTAACCGTAGACAAGACTTCCGGAATCCTACCGCCGGGCGAGGCCGATACCATCCTGTGCAACTTTGTAACTGAAGGCGTCGACACCGGCTGGTACCAGGCATCGATTGTCATCAACTCGAATGACCCGGATCCACTTGATAATCCGCTCACGATACCGGTGGAGCTTGCGGTCACCGGGAGTGGCGGTCCGGATTGGATTTGCGGCGATATCGACAACGATGGTGAGGGACCCAATATCGGGGATTTGATCTACCTCGTGGATTACATGTTCAATGATGGTCCCGCCCCGATGGAAATGGACGCCGCCAACGTCGACGGTGTCAACGGAATCGATGTCGGTGATCTGGTGCACCTCGTGGACTACATGTTCAACGAAGGCCCACCCCCGACTTGTCCGTGACGCTCTCGGCTACAGAAGCTGCTCACAAAACGAGACGGCTACCTAGTCATTCAGGTAGCCGTTTTGAATTTCCCGAAATCGCGGGTTGTTTATAACTCGGCGCAAAGACCGAAATAAATCTGTCGCGGTGGTCCGTGCGACTATGATACGATCAACCGCTTTGCCGGTTGTTTGGTAGCCGGGCGCAAGAGAATATGCACTCAGCAATAGAGGAATCGGCAATCTGTTACAGCAATTGCCTCGGGTGACCGATATAGACAGAATATGACGCAGAATGTCTCACGAAAGACTGTCCTCTACGGAGATGTAATCGACGCCAAGGGATGCCGTCAGATCGAAGACGCCTCGGTCGATCAGGCGGTTGACGTCACCTGGCGGACCGAGCCGATTCTATTCGATCCGGACTCGGGTGTATCCCTGGTGTTTGTTGATCTGGATGATCCTGCCCTGGGCTCGCCGGAATTCCTGATGTCGGTGGCTACGGCGGGACAAGGTGTGACGGTTGTAGGCAAAGCCAACGAACCGACTCTTGATCTGTCTCAAAGACTGTCCAAGTTCGGGGTGGCAGAGATCATGCAGGCCGATGAATGCCTGGTTCGTCTTCACGACTTCTTGCAGGAACTCGAGACCTGCGACAGGCACGAAAAGACCGGACCGTCCAAATACAGCATTGAGGCATTAATCGGGATTTCACCACAGATTGCAGAGATTCGCAAGACAATTAAAGCGCTATCGCAGGTTGATTTCCCCAGCGCCCTCTTCCTGGGCGAGACCGGTTCCGGCAAGAGCCTTATATTCAAGATCCTCCACCACACCGGGATGAGATCCGGGCACAACCTGGTTGAAGTTAACTGCTCAGCCATCCCGGATGAACTGTTTGAATCAGAACTGTTTGGTCACGCCCGAGGCGCCTTCACCGACGCCAAGAAGGAAAAAATGGGTCTCTTTGAGTATGCGCAAGACGGTACTTTGTTTCTCGACGAAGTGGGTAACCTGTCACGCTCAGCCCAGGCCAAGCTCCTTAAGATTCTTGAGGACAAGAAATTGAGGAAGATCGGCGATGTTGAAGAATATGACATCAATGTACGGGTGGTAACCGCCACCAACCTTGATCTGGAAAGGGCTATTGCCGACAATACTTTTCGAGAGGATCTATACTACCGTCTGAATCTGTTGATGATTCACGTCCCGCCGCTGCGCGAGCGGACCGAGGACATTCCAGGCACTGTCGAGCACTTTCTCAAATTCTACTCGACCTTGTACGGGAAGCCGGACCTGGCCATCGACGACAAGGCCGTTGGAGAAATGCTGGAGTATTCCTGGCCGGGCAACACAAGAGAACTGAGCAACGTCATTGAGCGAGCGGTGCTGCTGTCTCGCCGTCGGCTGATCCACCTAAAGGACATCAAAGCGGCCCTGTCAAACAGCCAACTAACCCCAACCAATCGCCATCAGATAGCGATTGATGTACCCCCACAGGGAATTCCATTGAGCGAAATAGAACAGAACGTCGTCTTGCAGGTTCTCAACATGTGCCGGTGGAACAAGACGGAAGCCGCCAAGTTTCTGGAAATCTCTCGCCCCCGCCTGAGACGAATCATCGCCGACGCCGAAGTGGAACAAAACAGACGGGTTCGGTAAGTTCGGCACATTTCGTTCCATCCATACTCTCACCCCTCCAATCCATTGTGGTTCATACTGAAACCGTATGTTCGGTCAATCTCGATGGCACGGTTCGTTCCAATCGGGCAAATTTCCGTCCCTTAGGAAACCCTCCGCCCCCAACGGCAAACAGTTGTGCAACATAACTTTAGGGCATTGGTCCAGCTTCGGCACAGGGCTTGCCGTTGCTGGAGCTACCAATGAGAAATAAAACGATGACAGGCCACAAAACACCAAGGAGTTCACAAATGGGTAATCACCAAATCAACCGCTTGGCATTCAAGGTCGCAGCGCTCGCTCTGCTTGCCGTAATGCTGTTTGCCGGTTGTTCTCGTATGCCCATGGGCGTAGAGGCAGAGAATGAGCCTGCTGAGCCTCAACTTTTGATGCGTTCATCCTCCTCCGTCAGCGGTTCGCCGTTGATGTCGTCGGGCGCATTGTACACTGAGGCGATAATCAGCACCGACACCGGCGGTGTGCTGACACTTCTTGATGTAACGCTGGAAATCCCTGAGGATGCCGTCCCTAACGACACGCTGTTCAGTATCTCAATCCCGGACCTGAATGTATTCTACAACGAGTTCGGCACCGACGGTCTGGTGTTCGACAACCCGGTCGAAGTCACCATGTCTTACCGCGACGCCGATCTGAGCGGCATCGATGAATCCAGCATTCGTATCGGATGGCTTAATGAAGTCACTGGCCGGTTCCAGAGCATCGATTGTGAGATCGATTTTGACACCAAGACCGTTACCGGCACCCTGGATCATTTCTCAGCTTATGGCCTGATTTCCGACTAACATGGCGTCGCAAATACAAACAGAAAGAATATGGAATTTGCCATGAAAGAGCTAACGACAAAACCCGCAAGCCACGACCTTAGTTCGGGCATTACCGACGGCGAGGCTTTGCTGCACCTGGCTCGGGGTTGGCTCCAACAGGGAAATCCGGTAGTAGCGATCAATCTACTGAACTCGGCCATCATATCTCGGGAAGCAGAACGAAACGAACAACTCCGAGCGCACATCCTCAAAGAAACAGGTCGCGCCCATATGATGCAATCCGACTGGGAACGATCTGAAGCGTTCTATTTGGAAGCCCAGCGCGTCTTTACGGGCATCGAGGATTTCCAGGGTGCCGCTGAATGCGCTCGCAACCGTGCCAACACGTACTTCCAACAAGGTGATTATCTCAGATCCGAGGAGTTATGCCAACAGGCTCTCCAATGGGCCACGGAGATCTCCAATTACCAACTCCGGGCTACTATCCTCAACACGCTGGGCGCCATCAAATCGGCCACCGGCGAGCATCGTGAGGCGATACAAGTTCTCAAACTGTGTCTGGCTGACTTTGAAAGCTCCGGCAACAGTATCCGACAAGGCTACGTGTTGCTCAACATGGGACTGACTTTTACGGAGCTCAGTGAATATTCGGAAGCGGTCAGTAGTCTCAACCAGTCGCTGGCGATCGCCCTCAGCGAAAAGGACCTGAACCTTGTGGAAATCTGCTACCAGAACATCGCCAAGTGCTACTTTGCGCAGAAACAGACCAGCTTGGCCAAATCAGTGATCGATACTGCCCGAAAAATCCTTCCTGGACTCAACTCACAGGCATTGACGACCGAATTGAATCTTATCGACTGCCGGATACTTCGTGCCATGGGGCACGTCAAGGCGGCCGAAGAACTGTTGGAGAAGACTGCCCGAATGGCCCGGGAGAACAACCTGACCGCCCTCGAGGCAGAGGTTCTCTTCGAGCAAGGGCTGTTGGCAAAGGACATCGGCACTGCCGGTATGGCTGCCGTAAAACTGGACGCCGCCGCCAGCCTCTTCCGACAGATCGGACTGGACAAACAGTTTCAGATGGTAATTCGGACCCTGAATCAGTTGAAGAGCCGCATGGATGAATGACATCGATTGCAACCGGGACGAACCAAAAACGAACCGGGATGACAACCTCGCGCAGATATTGAATGGCGGTCCGTCCGGCCAGAAGCCGGACTGGGCCGCCACTATCAACAATCTGATGACATTGGCCAAAGAGGCTAACAAGTCTTTTGAATTCGATCGCACCATCAACTACCTCAGTACGCTTGAAGAAATCTGGAATAGCAAGGGGTTGCCCGAGTTCTCTCTGGAGTTGAGAATCGAACTGCATCTGGAGAAGGGGAAGGCGTATTCATCGCAGGGCATGCTTGATGAGGCGATCGGTGAATATCAGAAGACGCTGGCGTTCTGCCGGGGGCCCGGTCAACTGAAGATACGATCCGAAACATTCGCCCAGATCGGTCAGCTTCTGGCAAAACAGGGCGATCACGATCGCGCCCTCGGTTATCTTCAGAGAGCTATTGGCTCATACCACCGGCTGGATGACAAGGTCGGTATCTGTAAAGTACTGCGCAATCTTGGCGTCGTCTACGTCGAACTGGGTGAATTCGAGGAAGCTGAAGTCACTTATCACAATGCCATCGATCTGGCCAACGAGACCGATGATCGGATTCTCTATGCCGATCTCGTCAATAACCTCGGCACGATCATGAACATGAAAGGCAATCGTAACGAGGCCGTGCGTTACTATCTGGAATCCCTCGAGATATACAAGTCACACGACGAGATCAAAAAAGCCGCTTACATCGAAAACAATCTCGCTATTTCATTCGCCGAACAGGGCATGAACCAGGAAGCCTTTGACTACTTTCGACGCGCCTACGATGTTGCCATCACCATCAAGGACGCCTCCCTGACCTTGATCGTGGATATAAACCTCGCTGACCTTCACCTTAAGAAGGGAGCGCTGTCCGAGGCGAAGCAACATTGCCGGAAAGCGGAGCAGTACCTGCGGGATGCCAAGTTGAAGAACGGACATCTGGTCGAGACGAAAAAAATCGCCGGCAAGATAGCGTTTCAGGAAGAGCAGTACGACAGTGCACTCAAACAGTTCAATGAGGCACTGGAAACGAGTGGTCAGATCGGGACACACTTCCTCGAAGCCGAAGTGCTTCTGGAGCGGGGCAAGCTGTACGCGGCCATGGAACAACACTTCGATGCTCTGAACGACCTGGAATCTTCCTTCCGCATGTACTCCGATCTTCGGGCCGAGGGCAAACGGGAGCAGACGGAACAGGTGATTGACTCGATTGAGCACTTGTACCTCGACATCTTTGATACTATGGGACGTGAGGTCGATCTGAAGGACAAGTACACGAAAGGTCACTCCGACCGTGTGTCGTCGCTAGCTCTGCTCCTGGCCAGAGAAGTCGGGATGCGGGGAAGCCTGCTCAAGATGATCGTGGCGGCAGCTTTGCTGCACGATATCGGCAAGACCCAGATCGATGATAGTATCCTCAAAAAAGCGGGTAAGTTGACCGACGACGAGTATCACGCTATCAAGAAGCATCCTGAAATAGGCGTACAGTTGCTCCGGGACAAAGACTTTCCCTGGGATATTAGGCCGCTAATTCTACATCATCATGAGCGCATAGACGGCAGCGGGTATCCCCACAATATGACGGGGGAGGACATTCCGATGGGAGCCAGGATCATCTGTATTGCCGATGTCTTCGATGCCCTGACGTCCGATCGAGTTTATCGAACGGCCTACAGCACCGAAAAGGCACTGGCCATCATGCAAGAGGAATCCGGAATCGCCTTTGATTCGATGCTACTGAGTCGCTTTGTCGAAATGATTCGGCAAGGTAAAGCCGATCTTATCATCAACTCACGCACCAGTTCCAAAAAGATGTTTAGCATCTGGTCTCAATGCATGGACGAGGTCACCGACCAGCTGGAGTCATCTGCAGCCACCGCCCCAACAACTTAGCCCGGTTATTTCACAAAAAAGCACAGATACCCCACCCACCGAGGCTGCCTGTAAAGGTCGTGTCATCGGGTCCCGGCGTCGATGTAATCGACGTCACAGCTAACTGCAACCAGACCGCCAGAGACGCCGCTTGAAAAAACATCTCACACACCTATTGACACGGACCCCGCAACAGCGCCGGATTAACGAACTACTTTTGGGGAATGTCCTGTTGGCCTTTCCCATTGCCAAATCACATGTTTATACTATCTTACCACGGAATATGTAAGTAGTAGTGGAAGTCGCGAACAACTCAGGAATACAACATGAAAACAAGATCACCCATCGTCCTCATAGCAACGGCCACTCTTTTGTGCCTGCTGTCGGTCTCCTCAGTTTCAGCCCGCGAGGCCTTTCAACTCAAGCGGCCAACACCGGTCAATCCGACCTACATATCGCTGCCGGCAGACGATAACACCAACGAGATAGTTTTCAAGCTGCGTGAAGGCATGGGACAGCCGGTCTTCGACGGCACACGATTCCAGATGAGTTCAACAGAATGGGATCGACTCAACCAAGCCATTCTCTCTCATGACAAAGCGACCGCCTGTCAGCCTCACTTCTTGACCGAAAAAGCCTGCCTCGATCAGATGCGCGAGGAAGGCTCCCGCCGGATCGGCCAGGCGCTGCCGGACCTCAGCCTTTACTACCGACTCTCCGTGGCTGAGGAAGCTACGCCGGATGAGAAGCTTGAGTTGGTGCGGTCTTTGAACGCACTGAAAATTGTAGAAACGGCCTACTTTGCGCCCAAGCCGGAGTTGGCTAACATCAAAACTGAAACGCGCCTCACACCGGTCTGGGAGGTTTCGCAGTGGTACTTACAGCCGGCCCCCACCGGTATCGACGCTTACCACGGCTGGAGTTTTCCGGGCGGCAAAGGCGACAACGTCAAGTTCGTCGACATCGAGGGCAACTGGGTCGAGTCGCACGAAGACCTCCACGGGGGAACCGACAGTTGGCACATCGCCGGCTCGAAGATACTCGATCCCGGCTGGTGGCATCATGGGACCGCCGTGCTGGGCGAGGTCGCAGCCGATTCCAACAGTTTCGGGATGACCGGCATTGCCTTCCACGTTGATCTCGGCACGGTCTCGATCGGCTCCATGTCAACGGCCAGTGCAGTGACCACCGCCGCCGATAACACCGTGGCTGGTGATATCATTCTGATCGAACTCCATTCTCCCGGCCCACATTACGACTTTCAGGACATCGGCGGCCAACTCGGTTTTGTGGCTATGGAGTACTGGCAGGACGTTTTCGACGCTATCCTGACCGCCTCGGCCAACGGCCGTATCGTAGTTGAAGCAGCTGGCAACGGACAGGAAAACTACGACGACACAACGATTTACGGGCATATCTTCGACCCCGACTTCAGATATTCCGGGGCCGTCATGGTTGGAGCAGGTGATCTAGACCATCTGCCTGAGTGGTTCACCAACTACGGCACGCGGGTCGATGTCCACGGTTTCGGCTCGAACGTCTTCACGCTTGGCTACGGCGATCTTTACGGCAGCGACACCACCAACTACTACACGGCTTACTTCGGTGGGACATCAAGCGCCTCGCCGATAATCGTCGGAGCTTGCGCTGTTCTGCAAGGCATCCACCAGGAAGTTCATGGACGACCGCTCGATTATATCGAGATGCACGATCTGCTAATGGACTTCTCTACCCCTCAATCACCGCACTACAAGAAAATCGGACCGATGCCGAACCTGCAGGGATCGTGTGATCAGATCGTGGGGGTGTCCTTCACCGCCGACACGACTATCGGCTGGGCACCATTGGCAGTCAACTTTTCTGCTTCATCCGGTCTCTCGGTCGACACCTGGACGTGGGATTTCGGTGACGGCGGCATAGACTCAATCCAGTCTCCTTCTTACACCTACAATCAGCCCGGTATGTTCGATGTCAGCTTGCAGGTGCAGGCGGGTGAGGACACTCGTACCGCTACCAAGACCAACTACGTCAAGATTCTGGCTGATTCGATGATCGCCGATACCGGCGCAGCCTTTCCGGGTGAACTGGTCGAATTGGTGATCTACGGCCGCAATAGCATTCCTATCAACGAAATTACCGTACCAGTGGAATACAGCGGCGATCTGGTGTTGACTTACGATCACTTCTCGACTGATAGTTGCCGCACCGATTACTTCGAGGAGCAAAATCAGATTCACCTCAATCCTTCTTCCAAGACAACAACGATCAAGCTGCAGGCCTCGTCGATCGGGTCGGCGCCGGATCTGACGCCCGGCACCGGGCCGATCCTCCGCCTGTTCTTCCAGGTTGACGCCTCGGCCCAGTCCGGCCAGACCATACCGATCCTGGTGGATGGTTACTCGACCTGCCTACCCGAATTCAAGGGTGACATTCTGGACTACCAGCCACGAACAGTGGCCGGGCTTGCTCGGTTGTGTATCGAGCGTGGTGACATGGACGGTATCGCAGGAATCACCATAGCCGACCTTGTTTTCTTGGTCGACTACATGTTCTCCGGGGGCATACCGCCCTTCCCACTCGAAACGGCCGATGTGGATTGTTCCGGTACCGTTGATATCGCTGATCTGGTTTACTTCGTAGACTGGATGTTCAACGGTGGTCCAGCACCGTGTGGCTGTTAGCCGGCATACGCTTGCGATCAAGGATTCCATCCTGTCCTCCCGGCTGATCCGGGAGGACACTCTTGTTGCCTGAGAATTCGAAAACCGGCTTGGTACCTTGATGGTCCCCGAGCGTTGAGAACAAGCCCACAACGGTACTCTATGTCCACGCTCACAGAGTGTCGCGCTCGTAGCGAAAAACGCTGAACAGAACCTGCCTGAACCCGGCCGGCGCCAATTCTTTGCCGAAAGACCTTGCAAACCGGGCGGATTTGACTTAGTATTTATGATTGGCTGACCAATGGTCGGCTCTGCACAGATCGTGGGTTTGGTACGTCAGAATGGAAACATGCGAATATCCTGAAATATGCTTGGTGACATGATAATAAGTAAAGTGAGTTTTGGCCTCTACCTGCTGGGAGCAACGCTTCTGGCTGGCAACGCCTGGGCGCGCATGGCGGCTGACGCCGATGCGAAGGAACATGGTGGCAGCAAAGCAACCGTTATGGTCGCGCACCAGGTCGCCGCCCATCGTATAGGCGCAATGGAATTGGCAGTTAACAACAACGGTAGTATAGGCCTTGGTTTCACGTCGGGGGATAAGATCGATGCCTTCACCGGACAAAGCGTCTCGTCATGCGAGTATCCGCGCGGCTCCAATGTTGAATACCTCTTTGCCGGCGCTTTTTGGATTGGTGCTGTCGTGGGCAGGGACACACTGGTTTCGGTGGGCGCTGATGGTTGGTCGTTTACACGGGAACTGTATCCGGACGTTCCACCATTCGGAAAAATGATAAAGCGGTCGATAACACACCCCGGCTCGCCCCTGTACGATGGGGCGATATCGGAAGAGGACTACATCAGTGTCTATACCGACACGATCACTCAGGATGTTCCCGCCGACTACTTTGGGGGACCTCATATACCTCTGAATATCGAGATCACCGATGCCTCCTACGCCTGGTCATACTCCTACGCCGAGGACTTCGTACTCTTTGATTATCAGATCAGGAATATCGGTACGCAAGAACTCACTGAGGTCTACATGGGTGTCTATGTCGATGCTGACGTCTGTTTTGATTGCAGCAACACCGCCGGTTATACCGATGATCTGTGCGGGTTTGTTCACACTTATCCTACCGAGTTTGGCGGCTGCGTTTTCAATGACACCGTCAATATCGCCTGGATTGCCGACAACGATGGCGATTTCAGCAAACCCCAGCCGGCCAAGCACGTGACGGCCACGCGCATCGTGCGGACTCCGGCCGAGGAAATGGAAGTCTCCTTCAACTGGTGGATCAGCAATGGGAACGCCTCTCTGGACTTCGGACCTCGCCACAGGAACGTGGAGAACTTCCGGGATCTGGGTACAGGGGGGATCGGCACTCCGGAAGGAGACGTCAACAAATACTACTTCATGAGTAATCAGGAGTTCGACTACGACCAGGCATTTGTCGCTGTCATTCAACCAATCGACACTCTTTGGATGTTTCCCGGGGACGATGCAGCTATGTTTGCTGATGGATATGATACTCGTTATCTGCTCTCATTCGGTCCGTTTACGATTCGCCCCGGTCAAACCTTACCAGTCTCGCTGGCTTACGTGGGCGGCATGGATCTTCACACCGACGCCGCCAATATTGGAAATCTGCCCGACAAACCGCAGATATTCTACGACAACCTGGATTTCAGCGACCTGGCCACCAACGCCACCTGGGCAGCCTGGATCTACGATAACCCCGGTGTCGACACCGACGACGACGACTATTATGGCAAGGCTCACTACTGCACCACCTGGGTTGACGAATCCGGCCAGGAATTTACTGTTGACACATTCTGGTACGAGGGCGACGGAGTACCCGATTTCGTCGGGGCTTCCCCCCCGCCGGCGCCGGATTTCTGGCTGGAACCGTCGCCCGGGCTGATTAAAGTCCGGTTCAATGGCCTCCGCTCGGAAACCACCAAGGATGTGTTTTCACGCCTCTATGATTTCGAGGGGTACCGTATCTATTATGGTCGTGATGACCGGTCCACGAGCTTCGGTTTAGTGGCCTCTTATGACGTCGAGGATTACAACAAACTCATCTACGACCCCACCTCGAACACGCCCGATGGCTGGGCTCTTCTCGATGTACCGTTCACCATTGACTCCCTACGTTGTTTGTACGGCGATTCCTGCGAAGATGTGAATTTCGATCCTCTCCGCTATACTCGCAGCAGTCCTTTCAAACATCCCGATTTCCCGGATTCGCTGTTCATTTTCGAGGCCCAGGACTTCAACGTTTCCGACCTCGGTCCAGACGCCCCAATCCACAAGGTTTACGCCGATCAACCGTATCCAAGCAGCCTGATCCCTGACTCGGCACAGCCGGATGAACTGACCGACGACGGCTATCTCAAGTACTTCGAGTATGAGGCAGTGATCGACGACCTGCTGCCGACGGTCATATACTGGGTGAATGTCACTGCCTTCGATTATGGATCGCCCGAATCCGGTCTGTCCTCGCTGGAAACCTCGGTATCTATCGGCGCCCAGAGCGCTTATCCGATGGCCGGATGGGAAGATGTCGAAGCCAAAGGATTGAAAGTCTTCGTCTACCCGAACCCCTACCGCATCGACGGGGACTATCGGGAACGTGGGTTTGAGGGTCGCGTTGAGAGCGACTGGCCGCCTGATCGAACGCGCGTACTGAACTTCGCCAACTTGCCGCCCAAGTGCACGATAAGGATATTCACCGTTGACGGCGATCTCGTACGTGAGATGATACATGACAAACCTCTTGACGATCCCAAAGCTTCGCACGAGGAGTGGAATCTGATCACCCGCAACACGCAGATGGTAGTCAGCGGCTTCTACTACTGGACGGTTGAGGACGAGAAGGGTGACGTCCAGATCGGTAAGTTAGCTATCATCATGTAAGCCAAGAGCTAATGAGCGCAGATCACCCCGCCAAAGGCCGCTCCGGAACCGTTATCTGGTCGGCCTTTATCCTGTTAAGCCTGCTCGCCGGCGTTGACGCACGAGAAATCAACCCCAAGACAGAGTGGCTTGAGAGATCGAACCCCGGACCGAAGACCGCCGCCGCCGGACCGGTAGTGGAATACGCCGTCCACAAGCGCGGCAATATCCAACTGGCTATCGCCAACAACGGCACTTTCGGTACACGCGGACAGTCGATTCCTGACCCGCTCACCGGCGAAGGTATCCCGTCGTGTATCTTCCCCAAGAACTCCGACCTTGTTTACCTCTGGGTGGCCGCCATCTGGGCGGGCGCCATAAAAGGAAACGACACCCTGGTATCGGTGGGCGATGAGGACTTCTATGTCACCACCGAGTTTTGGCCGGACATCAAACCGTTTGGTGACTTCCGCTATGAATCCATCGATCCCAACAGTCGTTATTACACACCGGATGCTTTCTCGGAAGAGGACATAATCTGCGAGTACACCGATACCCTCACTGAGGTTGCAGCCACCGGCGTTGATTACACCGATGGCCGTCCCCATAAACCGCTGGGAATAAAGGTCACGCAGCGTTCGATGGCCTGGAGTTACTCATACGCTCAGGACTTTATCCTGTTTGACTACCGGGTACAGAATATCGATGTGAAAACGTTGAGCAAAGTGTATCTCGGTATATGGCTTGACGGCGATGTCTGGCACACCAGTCGAAGGGGGCCGCAAGGCTGGGATGATGATATGGTAGGATTCCTTCGCAGCTACCCAGCGCCGGAAGGGTGTGGTTTTCTCGATACCGTCAACATAGCCTACCATACCGACAACGATGGCGATCCTAATGGCGCCATCTGGGGAGATTCCTCAGTCCCACACGCCGTGGGCGTTCGCGTTGTTCGCACACCGGCCGAGGAACCAAGATACTCATTCAACTGGTGGATTATCGACTACTCTAATCCATCGAGAGACTTTGGCCCGCGCCGGCGCGGTACACCGGAGGATCCGTTCCGAAGCTTCGGCTCTCGGCTCGGGACACCGGAAGGGGACAAGAACAAGTACTACGTGCTCAGCCACCCGGAGTTTGATTACGATCAGTATTATGTCGCACAGAATCATATGCTCAAAGGCTGGCTGCCGCCGCCGGAAAACGCCGGGGACATTGCCAACGGCTACGATTGCCGATATCTTTTGTCCTTCGGGCCGTTCGAGATCCACCCCGGCCAGGAACTGCCGATTTCTTTTGCCTGGTTGGGGGGCTCCTTTCTGCACTCCGACCCAACCAATTTCGACAGACTTTACGCTGAGCGCCGTCCCGACATCTTTTACAGCTCTCTTGACTTCTCGGGACTGGCCGCCAATTCCCGATGGGCATCGTGGGTCTATGATAATCCCGGCATTGACACCGACAAAGACGGCTACTTCGGCAAATCCCGGGTCTGCTGCACCGACTCAATCGTGCAGGAGGTCGACACCGTAATCAACGGCAATGATACGACGATTACGGTTATCGAGTACACATCCTGCGATACCCTGTTTTACGAGGGGGATGGCGTGCCGGATTTTCGAGGTGC
>DAOVOW010000380.1 GCA_030629485.1 bacterium | reverse complement strand
GGTCCCGAACAACTTTCCGAGCTATTTGGCCTCTTCCTGAGGGAAGAGACACCGACAATCGGCAGCCCGAAAGAACTTGCCGCCGGCATGGCCGCGCTGGCCCGCGTGATCAGAGATAGTATCGAGCGCGCCTTCAAAGGTGAGGACAAAGGCGGTTCTCTGCACGCCCAACTGGAGGGGTTCAAGACTGTTCTTCTGCACTCGCTGACGCATGAACAGTTTGCCGACATGTACGCCCAGACAATCTGCTATGGCCTCTTTGCAGCAAAGTGTAACAAACTGGATTCGAGCATAGCACGCCGCGATGTTGCCTATGATCTGCCGAAAACCAACCCGTTCCTCAGAAAAATGTTCGGCTACATGGCCGGGCCGGATTTGCACACCGGCGTCGTATGGGCCGTAGAAGACTTGATAAACCTGCTCAACCATGCCGACTTCCACGCCATCCTGAGTGATTTTGGCAAGCGTACCCGGCGGCAGGACCCAATCGTCCATTTCTATGAGACATTCCTCGCTGCCTATGACCCCAAACTGCGCGAAACACGCGGCGTCTACTACACACCCGAACCGGTCGTTTCCTATATCGTGCGCAGCATTGATCACATCCTCAAGACCAACTTCGGCATCAAAGACGGCCTTGCCGACCGCACCAAGATACCCCTGTATGAAACGGTCACGGACAAGAACGGCAAGAAGAAGCGCAAGAAAACCGGTGAATGTCACAAAGTACTGATTCTCGACCCGGCCGTCGGCACCGGCAGCTTCCTGTACGGTGTAATCGATCATATCCACGGACAAATTGTCGAGAAAGGGCAATCGGCCGGCTGGTCGAGCTACGTCTATGAACACCTTTTACCCCGCTTGTTCGGTTTTGAACTGTTGATGGCGCCGTACGCTATCGCACATTTGAAGCTGAGTTTGCAACTGTCCGAGAGCGGTTATAAACCCCCAAAGGACAAAGAAGAGAAACGGCTCGGTATCTATCTAACGAACAGCCTTGAGGAAGCGCACGGCGTACAGGCAACCTTGCCCTTTGCCAACTTCATTGCCGAAGAGGCCAATGCAGCTAGTGATGTGAAGCAAGACAAACCGGTCATGGTCATCCTCGGGAATCCACCGTATTCAGGACACTCCCTGAACAAAGGTCCCTGGATTAGCAGGCTGATCGAAACGTACAAGGAAGGTTGCCCGGAACTCAGAAAGCCTGCCCAAGCCAAGTGGTTGAGTGACGACTATGTGAAGTTCATTCGGTTTGCACAATGGCGCATTGAGCAAACGGGATATGGCATTCTGGGATTCATCACCAATCATAGTTATCTTGACAGCCCGACCTTTCGCGGAATGCGTCAGAGCCTGAAGAAGACCTTTGACGACATCTATGTTCTCGATCTTCACGGCAACACGAAAAGGAAGGAGGTCTGTCCGGATGGTTCGAAGGACGAAAATGTTTTTGACATACAGCAAGGTGTAGCGATCAGCATCTTCCTGAAGCACAAGCGAGACGCAGCATCTTCGGATGATGTATTTCACTCCGACTTGTGGGGTACACGCGGTAGTTGGCCTAAGCATGACGGTTCGGATGCTACCAATGGAAAACACGCCTGGCTTGCACAGAATGACGTGAAAACGGAAAAGTGGTCGGTGCTTCGACCGGCGCATCCAGATTTCTTCTTGGTACCAAGAGATACATCACGCGAGGTTGAATACACAAAAGGCTGGCAGGTTTCAGATATCTTCAACCCGAACGGAGACCCGGCGCCCGGGATAGTAACGACCCATGATCAGTTTGCAGTATCGTGGACCGCTGAAGAAGCCGTCGAAAAAGTGGAGAGACTACTCTCCACCACATCGGAAGATGAGGCAAGGCAGTTATTTCGGCTGTGTTCGCAGAACCAATGGAACTACGGACGGGCGAAGCGTGAACTAACGAACGGAGATTGGCGCCAGAGCGTTACGGACATACACTATCGCCCATTTGACATACGCTGGACTGTCTATGATCGCAACGTCGCGGTACACCGTCGCGACCGTGTCATGCGGCATTTTCGAGCCGGTGAGAATCTCGCGTTGATCACCTCTCGGATGACAAAAGGTGAGTCTTTTCGCCATACGCAAGTGACGCGGATTATATGTGAAGTCATCTGCATGTCACCAAGAACGTCAAACAACGGGTTTATCTTCCCCCTCTACCTCTACCCCAACGGTGACCTGTTTGACAATGGCGAAACAAGCGACGCGCCCGGTGGGAGGCGGCCGAACCTGAACCAAGATTTCGTTAAGGATGTGGCAAAGAAGGTCAAGCTCAAGTTCGTCCCGGACGGTGTCGGCGATCTGAAGAAGACATTCGGACCCGAAGACATTTTTCACTACATGTACGCCGTCTTTCATTCGCCAACCTATCGCAGCCGTTACGCCGAGTTTCTTAAGATCGACTTCCCGCGCCTGCCCCTGACCACTAAGCGGCCACTCTTTCGCACTCTATGTGGACTCGGCGCTGAGTTGGTCGGGCTGCATCTGATGGAGCAACACGGTCCGCCGCTGGCGCGGTTTGAGCAGGAAGGTCATATGTTGGTGGAGCAGGTGCGCTTCACAGATGAGATTGCCGCGTCGTCCGCCGAACGGCGGACTCCTCGCAATGACGATCAGCCACAGGCGGCGTGCGCTGCCGGTAAGGTGTGGATCAATCAGACGCAGTATTTCGACTGTGTGCCGCGCGAGGTTTGGGAGTTTCATATCGGCGGCTACCAGGTTTGCCACAAGTGGCTCAAGGACCGCAAGGGTCGCACCTTGTCAATTGATGACATTGACCACTACCAGCACATCGTCTCTGCCCTGTCTGAGACTATTCGCTTGATGGCCGAGATCGACGCCGCCATCGACCAACACGGCGGCTGGCCGATTCAGTAACGGCACGCCCACTATACAGTCTCGTAGGGTGGGTCCGTCTTCGGACCCGCCTATGACGGCAGGTCTGCGGACAGACCTGTCCTACTTCGTGCTGGGCCGTCAACATTACTCATCATCCGAAG
>DAOVOW010000048.1 GCA_030629485.1 bacterium | reverse complement strand
CCTCGTGCAAGCGGTCTTTGTCGGTGGCCATGTAGACGCCGAATATGCCGGCATCACGGTAGGCATCGTGAAAGGCAAAAACGGAATACGCCAGTCCACGTTCCTCGCGAACCTTCTGAAACAGTACCGAGGACATGCCGCCACCCAGATAAGTAGTCAACAAAACAGCAGCCAATTTATCGCGTTCAGCGAACGGTATCCCCGGATAGCCGATGCAGAAATGGGTCTGGCCGTTGTCCGACGGCGAGTGTTTAACCCTGGCGATCTCAGGAGTTGTTGCGGCAGAAGCAACCTCGGCGACGCCCGGAGCGAAGTCAAAGTTCTTCCGAACCAGCTTGACCAGCTTCTCATGCACCACGTTGCCGGCTGCGGCTATCACAATCGATTCGGAACGGTAATGTCGTTTGATATACTTCACTATGCGGGAGCGCGACATGGCGAGGACGTTTTCCATTGAGCCCAAAATCGGCTGACCCAATGGATGTCCGTCCCAGAAGGTCTGTGAAAACAGATCGTGGATGTGATCGGACGGGTTCTCATTTGCCTCCTTGATCTCCTCACAGATGACCAGCTTCTCTCTCTTGAGATTAGTCGGCGTCAGGCTGGCGCAACAACTTATGTCAGCCAGTACATCTACGGCCGTATCAAGGTGCTCATCAATGATGCGGGCGGTGTAACAGGTTTGCTCACGTGAGGTGAAGGCATTGAGCGCACCGCCCAAAGACTCAAGGGAGGCTGCGATCTGTTTGGCTGATCGTTTGCGGGTGCCTTTGAACACCATGTGTTCTATCAGGTGCGTGATGCCGTTCTCATCCGGCGCTTCATGGCGCGAACCGACATCAATCCAGACTCCCAGCGATACGGAACGGACCGAGGGTCGCTTTTCGGTAATGACCCTCAGTCCGTTTTTCAACACAGTCTTGCAGTAAGTCGGCATGAATTCAGGACTCCGTTCGTCCTCCGACGTTAGCGGGACCGACCGGCTCGATCACGGTCACGACGGTCTCTGGAGTTCCGTCCACCTCCCTGGTCCCCCGGGTTGTAGCCATCCAGGAGCGCCCTTCGAGAAAGCCGAATCTTGCCGTCAGCGTCGATATTGATCACCTTGACGTCAACCCGATCACCGACATTGAGAACATCTTCGACTCGATCAATACGGACGTTATCAATCTCCGAGATGTGAACGAGTCCGTCGGTGCCTGGAATAATTTCGACAAAGGCGCCAAAGGCTGTAGTGCGGCGCACAACGCCACTGTACACCTTGCCGATCTCAGCTTCTTCAGCCAGAGCCAGAACACGCTCCATCGCCAGGCGTCCGGCCTCGCCGTCAACCGATGCAATCAGCACCGTGCCGTCATCGCTGATGTCGATCTTGGCGCCGGTCTCCTCCACGATAGACCGAATGATCTTGCCGCCGGGACCGATAACATCGCCGATTTTCGACGGCGGTATCTTGATACTGATAATGCGAGGGGCGAACTCGGAAAGCTGATCGCGATGCTTGGGAATAGTCGCATTCATCTTTTCAAGAATGTGCAACCTGGCCGTGCGCGCCTTTTGAAGGGCTTGACGCATCGTTTCCAAATCGAGACCGGCTATTTTGATATCCATCTGAATGGCCGTGATACCCTCGGTAGTACCGGTAACTTTGAAATCCATATCGCCGAAATGGTCCTCGTCGCCTAGGATGTCGGTCAGGATAACTACTTTATCATCCGACTTGATCAATCCCATGGCGATTCCGGCGACGGCCGACTTGATCGGCACCCCGGCGTCCATCAAAGCCAGCGACCCGCCGCAAACGGAGGCCATCGATGACGAGCCATTCGACTCCATGATATCAGAGACTACCCTGACCGTATACGGGAATCCTTCCTCGGTCGGGATAACCGGAAACAGCGCCCGCTCAGCCAGCACACCGTGGCCAACCTCGCGACGGTTAGTGCCCCGAATCGGCTTGGTCTCGCCAGTGGAAAAGGGCGGGAAGTTGTAATGGAGCATATAGCTCTTGGTCGACTCGCCGTCCAGTTCGTCCAACCGTTGTTCGTCCATCTTGGTGCCGAGAGTGACAGCGACCAACGCCTGAGTCTGCCCTCTCGTGAACACGGCCGAACCGTGAGTGCGGGGCAGGAAACCCGTGAGACAGGTGATCTCGCGGATGTCGTCCGGGCCGCGACCGTCGATACGTACGCCCTCGTCGAGGATCATACGACGCATGGTGTCCGAGTCGAGATCATGGAACACAGTCTTGATATCACCTTCGCTCTCGGGATATTCCTCGGCCAGCGTCTCGACGATTTGCGTTCTCAGTTTCTTCTTTTCATCACGACGTTCATCTTTGTCGGCAATGCGATTAAAGGCGTCAAGCTTGTCGCCAACCATCTCCTTCACTTTGGCAATCAGCCCATCATCGATCTTAACCTCAATGTAATCGAAGGTCTCCTTACCGCACATCTGGTTGAGTTCTTCGATCTTTTCAATGATCGTTTTGATGTGATCGTGACCGAATGCTATGGCTTGGACCAACTCATCCTCGCTCACTTCACGACCGCCACCCTCAACCATCGTGATGGCGTCGGCTGAACCCGCCAACACGATCATCAGATCGCATTCGTCATACTGATCCATGGTCGGGTTGACAATCAACTGTCCGTCGAGGCGTCCCACCCGAACACCGGCGATTGTTTTGGCAATCGGAATGTCCGAGACAGCCAGCGCCGCTCCGGTGCCGGTAAGAGCCAGGACATCGGTGTCGTTTTGTTGATCATGTGAGATGATGAAGTTGATGATCTGCGTTTCGCCGCGGAAATCGTCAGGGAAAAGCGGTCGAATCGGCCGATCAATAATTCTGGCGGAGATGATCTCCTTCTCGGAGGGACGACCTTCACGTTTGAAAAAGCCACCGGGGATCTTGCCGGCTGCATACGACTTTTCGCGATACTCTACGGTCAGCGGGAAAAAGTCAAATCCCAGTCTAGGTTCAGTGTTTCCGCAGGCAGTGGAGATAACCATTGAATCGCCGTATCTGATTGTTACGGCGCCATTGGCCTGCTTGGCCAGCAGGCCGCTTTCAATACTCATCGTGCGACCGCCCAATTCAAACTCTACTTTATGAGGCATGTTTCAATCCTATTCTATTTCCCAGTTCCACTTAGCGGCGCAGTCCGAGGTTGGCAACTACCTGGCGATAGCTTTCAACATCCGATCGCTTTAGATAGTCCAGCAAACGACGACGTTTGCCCACAAGCTTCAAGAGTCCCAGTCTCGTATGGTAGTCCTTCTTGTGTAATTTCATGTGCTCGGTCAGATGGCTGACGCGATCGGTGAGAAGTGCAATCTGCACTTCCGGCGAGCCAGTATCCTTCTCATGCAACCGATGCTCAGAGATAATTTGAGCTTTCCGCTCTCTGATCACTGACATTTCGCTTCTCCTTTTCAATTATATTCAATACTTCTCTCTTGTCCTGTTTGATCTGCTCGACCAGTGCTTCGGTCGATTCGAATTTGCGGTTAGGCCGAATGTAGTGAGTTGGATATACAAACAGTTCCCGCTCGTAAATATCTTCATCGAAATCAAAGAGGTTCGCCTCGACTGTTATCCTTGCTTCCGGGTTGAAGTGATTGCGACCGATAAACAGCATCCCCTCCCTCTTTGTATCTCCAACCTGGACGCGACACGAGTAGACACCCTGAGTCGGCAACAGCTTGCGAGGACCGTAGCGCACATTGGCCGTCGGGTAGCCCAGATTGCGTCCCAGTCCGATCCCCCTCTCTACTATTCCCTGAATAGCCAGAGGATGGCCGAGTAACTCAAGGGCACGGTCTAACATACCACGCCTGAGAAGCCAGCGAATCTGCGTCGAAGACACACAATCCCCATCCACCTTGACGGGATCTACCACATCAACCTCAAAGTCGAACTCTTTCCCGAGTTCCTTCAACTGGACGATACTGCCGCTGCGGTCCTTTCCAAAAGCGTGATCGTATCCCACTACCAGCCGCTTCAGTCGGAGGCGGTTAACCAGCATCGTCTCGACGAATTCACGGGCACTGAGATTCTGCAGATCAGCGTTGAAATCAAGAACCAGCATGGTCCCTCGGAAGTACTGTTTCAGACTCCGTTCTTTTTCCTCCAGCGTCGTCAGAAGCAACGGAGCATCGTCCGGCGTTACCAAAACCCGTGGGTGGGGGTGGAAGGTGATCAGCACCGGACGGTAATGGTCCACTTCAGCGACCGCCGTCAAACGTTTGAGAATTTCCTGATGTCCGAGATGAACTCCATCGAAAGTGCCGATTGTCACCACGACGCGGCGATCGGTCGGTGCCGTGTAATTCTCCAATCCTCTGATAACCTGCAAACTCAATTCAATACCCGTACATATTCAAAAAGTGAGTTCCCATCGGTGCAACCAAAAGCGTGTGACGGAACTTCGGCTGTGCCGACCGCCAAGACCGTCCCCTCACGGTCCTTGAGCAAAATGGTATCGCCGGCTTCAAAGGATCCATCAATGCACATTACGTCAGCCTGGCTCAGATCACAGCCATCGAGTACGCGCCGTCGAAAATCGTCGGTCACTCTTATCGCCGCAAAGTCCAACACCCGATGGCAGGGCAGGAGACAATCCCCAAGCTTACCTTCAGTATGCCACCGGTCAATCTGGTCCAGAGACAGACTGTCCTCCAAATGCAAACCGCCGACCGATTGACGCACCAAACCCGCCAAATATGCGCCACAACCGATGGCCTCGCCGAGATCATTGGCCAGCGATCGTATATAGGTACCCTTGGAACAGGTAACCGACAAGATCAGGTGCGGACTATCATAACTCAAACAGCGAAGTGACTTAATCTCAACCTCGCGCGACGGAGGCGTGACATCCGTTCCGCGGCGGGCCAGATCGTACAACCGCTGTCCGCCTATGCGCACGCCTGAGTATGCCGGCACTCGCTGGACTATCCTGCCTCGGAACTGGTCGAGCAGTTTTTCGATCTCGGACTTCGTCAACTCCGGCGGCGTTTGGTGTGGTTCGGAATCATCTATGCCTTCGCCATCGAAAGTCTTCGAACTCCGGCCAAGAACGATATCGGCCTCGTACGTTTTGTCCCACCCCGTCAGGAAGCGCACAATCTTGGTGGCACTGCCCAGGCAGACCACCAACAGACCCTGAGCCAGGGGATCGAGTGTCCCCGTATGGCGGATGCGCCGCTGGTCAAGCAGCTTGCGTAGTCGCTGGACAACGTCATGACTGGTCATACCCAACGGCTTGTCGACCAGCAAGACGCCATTGTATGTATTAGTCCGCTCATTCATGGCCGTTACTCGCAAACAAACGCAGCACTTCGGCCTTCGCTTCTGCCAACGGCAACGACAACATGCATCCGGCAGCGTTGAAATGGCCGCCTCCGCCATGAACCGCAGCCAGTGAAGCCACGTCAATACGTTCTTTTGATCTAAAGGATACCTTGGTCCGTTGATGGTCGATTTCGCGCAGAAGAGCACCGGCCAGAACACCCTTGTTATACAGGGTAAAGTCAACGAGACCTTCAGTCTCCGACTGGTGCGCACCGGTTTCGGCAAGCATCTTCAAGGTCAGGGTGAGAAGACAGATGCGTCCTTGATCAAAGAACTCAACACCATTAAGAACCCGTCCCACCAGCATAGTGGTAGTCGGCGGCAAATCGTAATAAATAAGATCGCATATCTTCTGGGTGTCGGCGCCCGCATCTATGAGCCGACCCGCAATCTCCATTGTCCGAGCGCTGGTATTAGAGTATCGGAATCGCCCGGTGTCGGTCAGGATGGCCGTATAGAGGTACTCCGCAACCACCGGTGATATCTCAAAACCGACCTGCATGAAATACTCATAAGCCATCTCTCCAACCGAAGAAGCCTTACTGTCTATCCAGTTAACGTCACCAAAGCCGCTGTTATCCCCATGATGATCAAGATTGATAATCCTCACATCGTCGTTCAGGAATCGTTCCGCTCGCCCAACTCTATCGATAACGGGGCATTCAAGTACCAGGGCCGTGTCGAATTCAAGGTTACTGTCGATCCCGTCAACTGTCGGGACATCGTTCACACCCGACAGAAACCGATACTTGTCGGGGACGGTGTCATCCCGCACAAGGATCGGCTTCTTGCCGATATGGCGCAAGTACGCAGCGAACGCGAGTTGGGTACCGAGGGCATCACCATCAGGATCCACGTGGGTGACCACCAGGACTCGGCGGCTACTCTCCAGAAGCTGCTTGATGCGCGACACCAGATCGACTTGGCCGCCTGGAGCGCTATTCGTTGCTTTCATTGCTCTTGATCTCATTGAGCAAGCGTTCAATCTTAATACCTTCTTCAACCGACGGGTCATACTTGAACTTGAACTCGGGGATATGGCGAATATGCATCTGCCGACCGACGAGATGGCGGATGCGTCCACTTATTTGCTGAAACATCTCTTCGACTCCAGTCCGGTCCTCATTGCCACCAAGCACTGAGTAGTAAACAGTGGCATAGCGCAGGTCAGTAGTCAGTCGCACCTGGGTGAACGTGACCATACCTTTTACTTTGCCGCTCAACTCACCCTCGAACAGCCGGGAGACCACTCTCAATATTTCCTCGCCAACTCGGTCAGCGCGCCGGAACTGTCTCATGCTCAGTAAGTTTCCGTCTGGTAATCGGTCAACACGATCTGTGGGTCCGATTCGACTCTTCTAACCAATTTAGCCATCACTTGATGACAGTAACTGCTGCTGTTCGATACTACGGCACCTCCGACCAAGGCCTGCCTGAGCACATCGTTGGTGCCGACTTCAGCAATTGAAACATTGAAGTCGTTGCGCAAACGGGTCAGAAGTGACTTGAGAATACGCCGCTTTTCCTTCAGCGAACCGACACCAGGAAGCTCCAATTGCATGGTCAAGATAACCGTTACCAAGAAGATTCCCGACTATAGTGTCCGCGCCGTTTGGACGACCTCGTAGGCCTCAATAACATCCCCCACTTTCAAGTCGTTGAAGTTCTCAATGCCGATGCCGCACTCAAAACCTTCCCTGACCTCGCGGGTATCATCCTTGAAGCGCTTCAGAGATACCAACTGACCGCTGAACACTTTCTTGCCGTCACGTATGATCCGGATACTATCCTGGCGATTAATGCGACCTTCCTTGACGTAGCTACCGGCAATGACACCGACTTTCGGGACCTTGAACAGATTTCGTACTTCGGCTGAGCCCACGAAGTTTTCGGAAATGGTCGGCGCCAGGAGACCCTCCAGCGCTTTGCGGACATCCTCTTCGACTTCGTATATGACGTCATACAAGCGGACATCGACCTGTTCGCGTCGTACCATATCGCGGGCGCGAGAATCAGGTGTCACCTGAAAACCGATGATGATGGCATCGGAGGCAGCCGCCAGAAGAACATCGGATTCGGTGATGGCCCCGACACCACGGTGGATGATCTTTGCTTTCACCTCATCGGAGGCAATGCGCCCAAGCGTATCCGAAAGCACCTCCACCGATCCGTCAACATCACCCTTAAGAATCAGCCTTACTTCCTTAATTTGACCCTCTTTAATACGATCGAACACCTTATCAAGGGTGATGCGTCCATGTGTCAATCTGACTTCCTGTTCACGCCTCACCTGGCTACGTTTGACCGAAATGTCCTTGGCCTCCTGATCATTCTTGACTACGATGAAGCTGTCGCCAGCCTGAGGCACACCACCAATGCCGGTTACTTGCGCCGGCATCGACGGCAACGCCTGCTTGACAGGGACGTCGCGATCATCGGTCAGCGTCCGAATATGGCCAAAGACGGTGCCGGCTACCACCGAATCGCCGACCTCACAAACACCCGTCTGAACAAGTACCGTGATCACCGGACCGCGGCCCTTTTCCAGTCTGGCATCGATAACGATACCCTGGCCGCGAATAGACGGATCTGCCTTAAGGTCCATCAATTCGGCCTGCAAAACAATCATCTCAAGAAGTTTGTCGATCCCCTCACCCGTCTTGGCCGATATATCGACCATGATGGTTTTGCCACCCCATTCCTCAGCCACTAAGTTGTATTCAGTGAGTTTGGTTCGAGTGCCTTGCGGATCGGCAGTTGGTTTGTCGATCTTGTTTACAGCGACAACGATTGGAACGTTGGCCGCCCTGGCATGATCGATGGCTTCAATCGTCTGCGGTCGAACGCCGTCATCAGAGGCCACCACCAGCACGACGATATCAGTAAGGTGAGCACCACGTGCCCTCATGGCCGTAAACGCCTCGTGACCGGGAGTATCCAGAAAAGTGACGTTACCCCCTTCAAACTCCACCTTGTAGGCACCGATATGCTGCGTAATGGCGCCGGCTTCACCGGCGACAACATTGGTCTTCCGAATATAGTCCAGCAAGGATGTCTTGCCGTGGTCGACGTGGCCCATAACCGTCACCACCGGCGCACGTGTTACGAGATTGACCTCGCTTTCGTCCTCGCGCGCGTCATCGCCGATTTCGGCGACCGGGATAACATCAAAACCAAACTCGGCGGCCACCATCTCGATAGAATCCATGTCCAGACGCTGATTGATCGTCGCCATCATACCCAACTCAAACAGCTTGGCGATCAACTCGGCCGGCTTGCGATCCATCAGTTTGGCCAACTCCGCGAGCGACATGAACTCGTTGACCTCGAGGAGGTTCTCGGCTCGCAGGTCGGCTTCATCGCTGTCTCCAGGACCTCGGTGATAACGTTTTCGCCCTTTGACGCCACTAAGTCCGGCCATAGTAGCCCGAAAACTTTTGGCCACCTCCACCTTGTCGACGGTGCGACGGTCTTTCTTACGCCGGCGTTCCTTGCGCTTCTGCTTTTTCTCAGATTTCCGCATCAAGCGAGCGACGCTCGATGTGGCGTCGGCGACCTTTATGCTTCCAATACGAGTGGACGACTTGCTAACAGCCTCACGCACCTGCTCGCGGTGCTCCATCTCCTTCTTGGCTTCCTGCTTCTCCTCGGCAAACTTCTTGGTTACAGCGGTGATCATTTCCAGTGTCGCCACCGACATATGCGACTTGGGTTCAAAACCCAAATCACGGATTATCTTCAACATTGCCGCCGAAGAGATCTTGAACTCCTTGGCTAGTTGATGGATTCTTTGTGTTTCATGAGCCATTCGCCAACGACCTCCACCAGTCACGCACGGAGCTGGACGCACTAGTCATCAATATCTTTTCTCACTTTCGTTGCGATTTCATCCTCGTCTTCGACGTCCTCCAGAGATGGGGCCACCACCTCGGGAACATCATCGACTTCCGTGACGAACTCAGCGTCATCTTCAAAAACATCATCAGCGGTCAGTTTGCCATCTTCAGCCTTCTCGGCTGCCTTCGCCTTGGCCTCTTCTTTGGCCTGACGATCGTACTCAATCTCAAGCTCTTTCACAAGGACCTTGGCCTTTTCGACCAGCGCCTCGGCCGTCCTCTCGCCGATGCCTGGAATCTTGGTAAGCGTTTCAACCTGAGTGGCGGCCAACCTCTGAACCGACCCGATATCGGCTTGAGCCAACCGTTCTTCAATCTTGGCGCCGACGCCGTCAAGCTGCCCAACCGGCACCAGCATCTCAGCATCACGCCGCCTGGCGTCATTGTACTCGGTTTCCGAGAGGATATTGACTTTCCAGCCGGTAAGTCTGGATGCCAAACGGGCGTT
>DAOVOW010000279.1 GCA_030629485.1 bacterium | reverse complement strand
GGTTGTTTTCGGTCCGTACATCAGCCAAAAAAAACTATCCCGGACCTGGTTGAAGATCACCGGCGACAGCTCGATAGTTGACATTCGCGCCGTCAGGTCTGTAAAAGACGGCGTCCGCGAAGTTGTAAAATATATCACAAAACCGCCGACCGGCGACAGCCTGACCGCGATTGCCGACTATGCCTGGCGGATAAAAGGAAGTCGGCGGCTCCGGAGCGGCGGTATTTTCTATAATCACCCCGGACTGAGAAAAGAAAAAGGCGAAAAACAGCCGCTCGAATGCCCGTATTGCGGCGGCTATCTTGAGTTTGAAGGTGAGTTTATAATCGACGCAAACGATGACAGTCGGGCGCTTTGGCCTCTCCTGCGGGAAGTTAAAGCCCGCGGTTCGCCGCTTCCGGAGCCTGCCGGCGTTACGACTATGGATGCCAGGCTGAACGCCGAAATAAAAAGGCGATCGGATTCGCTGTATAAAAAAACCGCTTGACAGACAGCCTTTTTATGGTATTATGCCTGTGACCTTGTTTCATAGGTTGTAAGTAGAGACCCAGGCCCGCCACGGTCGCCCTGACCCTGGCGGGTTTTTTTATGTAAAATAATACTTGACAAAATTTGTCTTGTTTCGTAATAATCCCATATGCTTTTCGCGATTCGCCGGATACCTGGCGGGCAGGCTGGTACGGATGCCACGGTTCGCCAGATCGGGCGATTTGTGGAATCTTCTCTGCACCGACCGAATATCCGCCTTTTGGCAATCCAGATTTTAGATCGCGCAAACGCTTCATCTCATCAGCCGTTGAAAGCTGCCGCCGCCCTTCACGCCTGGATGCGCCAGCGAATCGCCTACGTTCGAGACCCCATCACCGTCGAAACTGTCCAGGACCCGGAAGCTACGTCACGCCTTCACGCCGGCGACTGTGACGATCACACCGGCTTAATGGCCGCCCTGGCCGCGTCGATCGGGCTGCCGGTTCGATATGTCGTCCTGGGGATCACGCCGGACGATTGCCGGCATATCTTTTGTGAAATTCAAATCGACGGTCGCTGGATGCCGGCCGATACTACAACTTCGATGCCGTTCGGCAAAATGATATCGATGCCGTTCAGAAAAATTTACTCAATATCAGGAGTGTCAAATATGAAGGCTCTATCTCAGGCGGTAAAAGTCCTGCCTACCGTAAGTCGCCGGAATGTCCAGGCCGCCGCCTATCGCGCCGCGTTCGGTCAGTTGAAAAGTAACTGGAATCGCGGCCTGATAAACCTGAACGATATCACCGGCTACCTGCGAATGATCGACAGAGGCGACAGTCCGGGCCGTGGTACCTTTGTCGAGCGGCCTATGCGTGCCGCGATTCAGGCGTTCCGTGATATGATAGTCGGATCGGGCGCCGTTTCCGGAAAACCGGAACGCGGCCTGTCTGGCATCGGCGACGTCGGCGGTCTTTTTAGTAGCGTATGGGGCGCCGTCAAGGACGCAGTCGCCAAGACAACGGTCGAGTTGAAAATCCCGCAGGTAACAATACCGGAAGGGCTGATCAGGACGACCGTCACGCCGCCGGCTGCCATTGCAGCCGCCAGGGAAACCGTCGAAACAGCGCTTAAAAGTCCGGTTGTCCTTATCGTCCTGGGCGCGATTGTGTTTATGATTCTGAGGAAGTGAGGCGGCCATGTATTTTTACAGATATCGGGGCCTGCCCGCCCGGGCGGGCCTGGGCATTGCACCGGTTGTCGGCTACGGTATTAAAATCGGAGCGACCGCCGCGGCCAAAAAGATTTTTGGCGGCTTCGGTCCGTCGGCGGCATTCGAGAGTCGCCAGGCGCAGAGTGATAAATTTTTCGCTACAAGGAACGCGGTTTTTAAGATTGAGTCGCAAATGTCGCCGCAGCAATATACGGAGTGGAAGTCGCTGAGTTTACATAAAGCCGATTACAATACCAGGCGGGAAAACGCGCAGGAGCGCAGTCAGCTTTATGCGTTTGTCGAGAAGCTGCAAAAACCGGAAGCCTGGGCGAAGCCGGCGATCCCTGGCGTGGTGACGCCGGCGGTTCCTGGCGTGCCGGTCGCGAAGGCCGGCATTCTGGAAAGCCCGGTCCTTTTGATCGCGATCGCCGGCCTGGCGGCTTTTCTGTTTCTGACATAATAGGAGTTGAAGCTATGTATCTTATCAATAGTCCCTACGCCCTGGCTGAGGGTCTTGGCGTCATTCGTGAGATGAACGGCGGCGGTGGCAGGCGCGCGATTGTGCCTTCGATTCCCGAAATTCCTGAATCGCGCGTCCGCCGCACGTTTGAAGATCGCACGGCATACAGTACAGCCGGAACGCCGTCACGCCGAACCCTGCCTATTACGAAAATGGTAAGTCAGACCGTTCCGGCGGTCTTGCCTTCGGTTGGCCCGACGCGACTTTTTGTACGTCGGCCGCCGGCTGTGCCGGAAACGGTTGAACCCATCACCAAAAGGCCGTATAGGCGCCTTGTCAAAATTGAGCAAGCCGGCTTATTCCCTCGATTCGTTCAGCCGCCGCCAGGCGTTGCCGTCGGCGTTGTCACTCCGGAAGTGAACGCTCCGATACCTACCGCTCTGACCTTGCCGGCTCCGAAGCCTCTCATCTCGACGCCGGCCGATCGCCCTGCAGGAGATATGCCGTTTATCGAGACGGCGCCCTCGACGCCGATTGTCACCGTCGGACCGGAAGCGCCGGTCTTTGCTGGAATGTCGATCGGCATGATCGCCGTTTTGGGCATAGGCGCTTATATCCTGTACGAAACTTTTAAGCCCAAAAGGGGAAGGCGGTAGTCGTGCCCTGGTGGAATCCTTTTAACAAATCAGAAGAAGAAGAAGTCCGGTCGCTCGTCCCTCGCTTCCCGCTTGTCTTTGAAAAAGCGGTCGAGGACTGGGCGAAATTCAAAGCCGGCACGGCAGCCCGATTATTTACCGCCAGTCAGCATCGGGAAATTATCGCCTGGTTCGCCGATTTCCCGCGACTGTGGGATACTATCAAGCCGAATTTCGAGGTTGTCAATCAGACTGTCGTACCTGGTGGACCCGATCTGTACGGCCAGGTTGAGCGCTTCGTCAAAAAGCTGCGTGCAAACGTCGAAATCAAAAACGCGCTTGGCATAGCTCCGCTTATTGTCGCGGGCATTCTGATCGCCGGTCTATTCGGTGTCGCCGGCGCCGTATGGGCGATCGGTTACGTCAGGAAGCAGGGAAACATATCGAAAATGATCGACGGCGTTGTCGCCGGCAAGATACCGCCGACTGTTTTACGGGAAGCGGTTAAAGTTGAAAAGCAATCGATATTCGGCCAGGTTGAAAGCATACTGCAATACGCCGTTGTTGGCGGAGCAGTCGTCCTCGCCTGGCCGTTGCTGAAAAAACTGACCAAAAAAATATGAGAAAACCGAAGGACATAAGGCGCACCCGCGGGCGTCCGCAGAAGCGTCGGAAAAAAACAAATCCTTGCCCGTGGAGATCCGCGAACCCTGACACTACCAGCGGCGCGGTCGAACTGTCAAAGAAATTTCACGGCCTCGTCCCGCGTCGCGTTCGACGCACTAATGGAATATGGCCGCTGAATCTTGTCTTGATCGGCGGCTGTGCCAGGCTTGAGTACCTGAGCGACAAAACTGACGGCAAAGTCCGGCTGTACTATCACGATTTTGAAGGGCCGGCTCAGGTATACGCCGCGCCGATCGCGCAGCCTGGCGGTAAAAATATGTTGGTGATAATCGGAAAATTCAAAATAACCGCAGACGGGATAATCGGATAAAAGGAGAAAGTAAAATGCCTACCGTGTCAATCGTCGAAAACCCGAAGCGTCGCCGCCGTACCCGTCGGCTGAGCCGCAAGCAGCTCTCTTATGGCTTCGGCGGCAAACGTCGCCGGACGGTCAGAAGGCGCAGGCGCAGAAATCCCGCCCTGGCTACGTTGGCGGCAAATCCGCGCCGGCGCAGACGCACCACAAGGCGTTACTATGCCCGCCCGCGCAGACGCACCAGGCGCCGGAACCCCGCCCTGGGCGGCCTGGGGAAAATGCTCAATCTGAATATGGCGATATCCGTCGGCACCGGAATTGTCGCCGCGCACGTCGCC
>DAOVOW010000371.1 GCA_030629485.1 bacterium | reverse complement strand
GGGGGCGGACGTACGCTTTGTAGACATCCACCCGGAGACCGGATTGATGGACCTCACCTTGCTGTTCGAGATGCTGACAGCCGATGCCGACCGAAAAATCAAGGCTATTGTACCCGTTCATTTCGCCGGTCAGCCGGTCGACCTGATTAGACTTTACGAATTGGCGAGTGCGCACGGTGCGTATGTCGTCAGCGATGCCTGCCATGCTCTCGGAGCCACCTACCAACACAAAGGCGCCTCGTATCGCGTCGGCAATGGGCAACACAACGATGCGGCTGTCTTCTCGTTTCATCCCGTCAAGCATGTGGCCATGGGTGAGGGTGGCGCGGTTTCTACCGATGATCCAGTTCTGGCGGAACGACTACGATTACTGCGCAACCACGGCATGCAGAAATGTGACTTTGTAAACTCAGATATGGCGATGGCGTCCTCTGGCGATGACAACCCCTGGTACTACGAGATGCAGCAGTTGGGGTACAATTATCGTTTGACCGATATACAGGCCGCTCTTGGGGTGTGCCAACTGAAGAGACTTGATTGGTCAGTTCAAACCAGAAACAGACTGGCGGCACATTATCGCCAACTGATAGCCGAACGATTTGACAGTTCGGTGCTGCATCCGTTGGTCCAGCAAGGTGGTTCGGTTCATGCCTATCATCTTTTCGTTATCCAGGTGGAGTTCGAGCATTTCGGAATCGACCGCGCCACCGTAATGCATCGACTAAAAGCGGCCGGCATCGGCACTCAGGTACACTACATTCCGATCTATCTGCAACCATACTATCGAAAGCTATACGGCGGTCGTCCCGGCGATCTGTCGAACACCGACCGGTATTACGCCCGGGCCTTGAGTCTGCCCATGTATCCCGACTTGAACGAATCCGACTGTGAACGTGTGATCGACGAACTGCACCGCATTCTCAACCAGGGGAATGACCACCATGACGCCCCATGAAAACAGTACCGCGAAAATCGGTCTCGGTACCGTGCAGTTCGGGCTCGACTACGGAATCGCCAACACGAACGGTCGCATTCCCTTTGACGAGGTAGAGCAAATACTTGGTCGAGCCGCTACCCTTGGCATCACGGTGCTGGATACGGCAGCGCTCCACGGTGTCAGTGAGGAGACGCTGGGGCGGATTCTCGGACCCGAACATCCATTTCGCATCGTTACCAAGACTTCCAAGGCGGCAGGTGATCGAATCACCGACAATGATGCGGCTGATCTCGCCGGCACATTTGATCGTTCTCTGCAGCGTCTCAAGCAGCAAACCGTTTATGGCTTGCTTATCCACGATGCCGACGATCTGCTGAAACCCGGTAGCCAACTCCTGATCGATGCGCTGCGGCGAGTTCGGGACTCAGGTCGCGTAACCAAAATCGGCGTGTCAGTTTACACCGGGGCCCAACTCGATTCCGTTCTTGACCTGTTCACTCCGGACCTCGTGCAACTCCCTTTGAACGTGCTGGACCAGCGACTGATCGCCGACGGTCGACTCGACCGCCTGCACCAAATGGGAGTGGAGATACATGCCCGCTCGGTATTCCTGCAGGGGTTGCTGTTGATGGAGCCGCAGTCGCTTGACGCTTACTTCGACCCGGTGCGAGATCGCCTCGAGGATTACTGGAAAGGTATTAAGCAAACTGGTGCGACACCATTGGAAGGAGCACTTCGCTTTGCTCTGGGCCTGTCACAAATCGATACGGTCATAGTAGGCGTCTGTTCCCGACAGGAACTCGAGGATATTTGTGTTGCCTCGATGCACCGCGATTTCCCGGAAATCGATTTCGGTCGGTGGGCCGTCAATGATCCGCGCTACGTGAATCCATCACGGTGGCGATTGAAGCAAATGGCATCTGCCGGTCGGAGGTAATCAATGGTTCTTGCGATTGTCCAGGCCCGTATCTCGTCGACGCGTTTGCCGGGAAAGGTTCTCATGCCGATTCTGGGACGTCCGATGCTATGGCGCCAACTGGAACGAGTGAAACTGGGGAAGAGTATTGATCATTTGATAGTCGCTACCAGCGATCAACCCGAGGATCGGCAACTGGTGGACATGTGCCGGGAGTTCGGTGTCGAATGCTACTGCGGTTCCCTTGATGACGTGCTCGATCGATTCTACCGAGCGGCTTCGCATTACGACGCCGACCACATTGTGCGGCTTACCGGCGATTGCCCGGTTTCCGATCCGCAGGTGATCGATGCCGTCATCGAATACTACCGATCGGGAAACTGCGACTATGCCTCCAACGGCAACCCGTTCACATTTCCTGATGGACTGAATGTAGAAGTGATGCGTTTCGATTGCCTTGAGCATGCCTGGCGCGATGCCAAACTGCCGTCTCAGCGCGAACATGTGACGCCGTTCATATGGCAACAACCTGAACGTTTCAAACTTGCCAATTTCATTCACGACCCGGACCTTTCTCACTTGCGATGGACAGTGGATGAACCGGAGGATTTCGAGTTCATTACGAAAGTTTATGAGGCGCTGTATCCGGATAATCCGACGTTTACAATGACGAACATTCTCAGGTTCCTGGAAGATCATCCGGAGCTTTCTGATCTGAATGCCGGTTTCGAGCGCAACGAAGGATTCAAGAAATCGCTAATGGAAGATAAAGCCAGAGGGAATCTATGAACATGGTCTATGCCACAGCGTCGAGGTTGTTCTACGCAATGGCCGCTCACGCCGGCGAACATGTAGATAGGTATCTCGACGCAACCGACCGAAGCTTCGGTGAGTTGTCAATGCTGTTGCAAACGGGAGAGTTGATGTCCAGTCTGATTGGTCCGCCGGCCGTGGCCGGGTTCAAACGGCTGGCCTGATCGGGAAGGAGTTTTTGGTGAACGTTGCAATCCGCTGTGACGCCTCGCATGAAATAGGCACCGGTCATGTGATGCGCTGTCTGACCCTGGCCGATCAACTGCGTGACAAAAGCGCCGACGTCACGTTTATCTGCCGCGAGCACTCTGGTAATATCAACGACGTTATCGAGAAGCATGGGTTCAGTGTTCACTGCCTGCCATTCATCGACACCCCTTCGGGCAAGGACTTCGAGAGTGAATACGCGCGGTGGCTGGCCGCTCCAGTTGAAACGGACGCATGCGAGACCGGCGCCTGCCTGAAAGATAGAAATCGAT
>DAOVOW010000333.1 GCA_030629485.1 bacterium | reverse complement strand
AGTTCCTTTTCCATCTCTGCTTCATGGGCGATACGGGGAGCGTCATGCTTCTTCTCGTCGTAATTGCGGCGTGCTTTCTCCAGATTGAGTCGGAGCTGCTTTTCCTGAATAGTGTATTCCTTCTTGGCCCGCTCCAGAGCCGATCTCTTGATCTTGAGTTCAGACTGATGGTCGGCGACCTTGGCTGTCTGCTGGGAAGCGTCGAATTTTATCACCGGGTCACCCTCGGCCACGGTGGAACCTTCCGGGGCCAACCAGGTAATCTGCAAACCGCGGATGCGCGGGGCGCTGAGCGTGTAGGCGCGTTTGGCGTCGACCGTACCATTGGCATTTTGGGCTATGACGAATTCGCCGTGCGATACAAAAGTCGTGGGAATGTCGACGCTGGTCGAAAAAATGGCGTTAACACCGTAATAGCCACCCAGCACGACCGCGATAACGATACCGATATAGACATATTTCTTCATCTAAATCCTCGTCGAAAAATCGATTTTGTTCTGTCGACATTCAAACTGCTGGTGGCAGCAACTGTACCCGACCGATATTACTATGTACTCTCGAAGGTACGCAAAGTTGCGTCGAGACGCAACGGACTCAGTCGACTTTCCAGCGACGGGATCATATCCTGTAATTGTGTGCTACCTCGTGTGCTGTCAGCCGTCTCTGGCTGACAGTCCTCGTTGGCCCTCTTAACAGCCGTCAGGCCGAGACGCCTGACGGCACCGACTCATCACCGGGTGACACCGGCGACGCAACGGACTCAGTCGACTTTCCAGCGACGGTGCGTCCAGAGCCATTGGTCCGGGTACTTGCGGATACAGTCCTCGAAGAAACGAGTATAAGCGGCGGTCATAGTGAGGATGTCGCGTTCGCTGTCGCCACTGGCGGGCGGATAGATGGGATCACCGGCCATGACCACGTGATGATCGTACTGCTCACGTCGCATGACAAACGGCAGAATCGGCGCCTCTGCCTTGACAGCAAAGGCGGCCGGACCTTTTGGTGTGGCCGCCGGACGTCCGAAAAAATCGACCACCACCCCGGACGGCGCGTGCTGGTCAGCGATCAACCCAATAAGGCGGTTGGCCCGAAGTGATTTGAAGACCGGTCTCAGCGTTCGATCGATCGAAACCAGACCCACCCCGATCTCCCGACGAAAACCGTTCAGAAGATTGTTTACTTTCTGATTGTGCTGCACGCCGGTCAGGAAATCCATCGGATAGCCACGCGTTCCGACCCAGGCTCCGAACAGTTCGAAACTGCCGAAATGAGCCGTCACAACGATCCCCCCCTTACCTTTGTCATGCACTTCTTTCAAGTGATCCAGTCCATCCCCGACGATGATCTCTTCCAGCCCGCCCTTAATAGTCCGACCAATGCGCGCAAATTCAATCAAGGTTCGTCCGGTGTTCCGAAACACGTTTTTCACAATCAGCTTGCGTTCGGTGTCGGACAGGCTTTCACCCAGCGCGCGCTTGAGGTTGTCATGCGTAATCCGTTGTCGGGAAGCCAGCGCAAAGTGCACCAGCGAGCCCAGCGCAGCGCCGAACGAGTCGGCCAGGCCAGGCGCCATCGCCTGAGCCAGTTTGACGCCAAGCAGCGTAGCCAGATATTCGATTTCATGGCTCAGCTTCGCCATGGTTCGTCATCGTCGATCTGTTCCGGGTTGTCGGGGTCACCGTAGTCGAAGTCGGTCGAGTGGAGCTTCTCCTCCTCTTCCCACTGCTTATAGTACTTACGGCGCTTCCGATAGCGGAGGAATGCTGCGATGATAACTATCATCGCCAGCCCCAGCCAGAAGAACATGGTATCCATAAAGAGCGTCGCTATATTAAAATGGGTGGTCAGGTATTCGTGGAACTCGTTTTCAAATTCCGGCATCGTAGCGCCGGTGGAAGCCAGCATGGCGGCCGTGAGGTTCTTCCCTTGCGAGAGTTCGTCAAGTAATACCGCCAATGATTTTCGGCCGTAGTTGTCATAGATGTACTTGACCGCCAGGTATGACTGCGCGTAAGCCACATGGGCTTTGCTCTCGCCGAAACGATTCATGTTTTCGATATCGTGCAACGACAAGAAATCCCCGAAGATCGCCGCCCGATTCATGGCCAGATTGTCCGAGAACCTCCACTCCATAGAAACAAACATGGCCATCCCCTCATGGAACCAACGCGGCGCCGAGTGAAATCCTGTCTTATGACTCACTACCAGGTGCGTGTACTCGTGCGCTAACAACTCCTCAAGAGACTTGCCTAGATTGAACTTGTCCGGAGACTTGATAGCGATCAACTTCCGTTCCGAAAAGGCCGCCGCCGCACCCCAGTCGGGGAAACGTCCCCGGATCAACTTCTTGAACTGCCGTATATCCTCCACCAGGTAGATCGAAGGTTTGTATGTCAGGCTGTCGTCCAGTAGTTCGGCCAGACGGCGCCGGGTCTGGGTCAGCACCGAGTCGGCGGCCTCGATATACCGGGGATTATCAAAATAGAAGGTGAAATGCTCTCGCTGGACAGGCTGCGGCTCGGCAGCCGACAGACTCAGGCCAATCAAGACGAGACTCAAGGCCACAACTGTTCGCTTGCTCAGGCACATTCAGCTAATTTAGACATTTATCTGTTTGTGGCAAGCGCGATCGGGTTTTGTTTTGCATCGGTTGGCTTCCAGCAGGATAATTATGCAAACCGGTTGACCTGGGAACCTAATCTGCGTATGATTGTGGGTGAATGTGAATGTCAAATTCCCGGAGTGATAATGAGTGCATTCGACTTTGCAATGCAAATGGAACTCGACGGCAAATCTTACTATGAAGAACAAGCCGCCAAGACCGAAACCCCGCAACTGAAGAAACTCCTTCTGGAAATGGCCTCGGATGAGCAGAAGCATTACGAGATATTCAAGGCCATGAAAGAAGGCGAGAACGTCAGTTACGATTCCGAAAAGGCGACGCAGATCTTCAAATCCGCAAAGACTGTTTTTGAAGAACTCAAATCGTCCGGCACCGAGTTTGACTTTGACTCCGACATTCATGATGCCTGGGTCCAGGCCCGTGAGATCGAGAAGAAGACCGAGGCGTTCTATCGGCAAAAGGCCGACGAAATCGACGATGCCGGACAAAAGGAGATGTTGTATCGGATCGCCGACGAGGAGCATAAGCACTGGACCATTATTGACCACGTGATTAGCTTCCTCGACCATCCCAAAAACTGGCTGGAAAACGCTGAGTGGTCGGGGTTGGGTGAATAGAAGGACCGGAATCCTGAAGAAGCGAGGGCAGCCTGAAGGCTGCCTTTTTTTGAGTCCATCGATATTGATGGATGCTGGAACTGGCGCCAAAACAAACTTCTTGACAAACCGGGCACTACCGTGAAAACTGAGTACGGTATCCGACGAACGGCAACCAGCGAACCTGACAAACTATGGCAGTAAGACTCCACATTGTTCATCAACTAAGGAAAACGTATCTGGGT
>DAOVOW010000153.1 GCA_030629485.1 bacterium | reverse complement strand
TCCAAGGCATCGTTCGAAAGTCTTCAGTAGGGTAGGTCCGTCCTCGGACCCGCCAATATCGGCAGGTTTGAAGACAAACCTGCCCTACAAAACTCAGAGCAGTGATTGAAAGTCCAAGCATCCCCCGCCGACACCACAGTTGACATCATGCTATGATTGGGCTATTCTTGAGGCTGCAATTGCACTTGTAGGAGATAACTGTGTCGAAACTGGTTCTGTCCATATTGCTTACTTCCCTGATTCTTGTCATGGGCGGGAGTGTCTCTGCCGATGAGATCGTACTCAAGAAGGAGATCCTCCAGGGATGGAAGTACTCTGTCGACAGCGGCGATACCTATCAGGACGTCGGCGCCAGGGGAAATTCGTTGCGACTCCTTATGAAGGGAAACGCACGAGCTCTGTTTGAAATGGAGAAATACGCCGGAAACAAGGCGAAGGCGACGGCAACGGGTTATATTGGCGGCGCTTCCATTGCCACGATGCTGATCCTGTCCCTTTTCGAGAATCGGCATGACGATTACCAGTGGTTTCTGATGTCTGCCGTCGGTTTCGGATTTGTTTCGACCATATATGGAACTTCCGCTACCAACCATCTCAAAGAAGCGGTGCGGGTCTACAATCGGGATCAGAAGCGGTTGTCAATCGAAGTAAGTTTGGGTCCACAGTTGGCACCGCGCGCTATCGGCGTCGGTTCGGCCTTGAGAATATCATTCTAATGTGATGTATGGAAGACAAACGTAAAGAAACCACAATCAAGCTGACGGCCGAAGTCAGTTGCGCCGGTTGAGCGTCGAAACTGGCGCCAAAGTTTTTGGCGCAGGCACTTGAGGCACTTCCCAAATGGTCGCACCCGGATTTGCTGGTCGGCTTCAATCATGCGGACGACGCCGGTGTCTTCCGAATCAACGAGCAGCAGGCGCTGGTTCAGACGGTCGACTTCTTTCCGCCGATCGTCGATGATCCGTATCAGTTCGGTCAGATTGCCGCTGCCAACGCACTGTCCGATGTTTACGCTATGGGCGGACGACCGTTAACGGCTTTGAATATCGTCGGCTTCCCGGTCGGATCGATGCCGGATGAGTTTCTCACCGAGATCCTGCGCGGGGGCGGTGACAAAGTTGCCGAAGCGGGAGCGGTGGTGGTAGGGGGACACTCGATCAAGGACAAGGAACTGAAGTACGGCATCGCGGTGACCGGGGTGGTTGATCCACGGCGCATTATCACCAACGGCGGCGCGCGTCCGGGCGACCGGCTGTTTCTCACCAAACCACTTGGCACCGGGTTGATCACTACCGCCATCAAGCGCCGCGCCGCACCTCCGGAGTTGGAGAGGATCGTGGCGACTCAGATGGCGCAGTTGAATCGTGGACCGGCAGAGTTGATGGTGCAACACAACGCCCACGCTGCCACCGACATCACCGGTTATGGCCTGTTGGGGCATGCTTTGGAAATGGCGACGGCCTCGGAGGTGACGATTCACTTCGATTCGCGACTGGTACCCCTGATGCCGCAGGCGCTGGAACTGGCCGACGCGAAAATGATCCCAGCCGGGGCTCTGGCCAACCGCGAATTTCTTAAGGACCACTTGATGGTCAGTCGGGATGTCCCCGAGAACGTCGAAGCGGTACTGTTTGACCCGCAAACGTCGGGCGGACTGTTGATCGTGATAGCCGAAGACGACGCCGATCAGTTTGCCGCCGATCTGGAGCGAGCGAACCTGTTCGGCTGGAGGATAGGGGAGGTGGAAGCACGAGGGAAGCACAGTATTGTTGTTGAGTAACCTGATGTTACCCACCAACTGATTTCGCCTTGGGTTGCCTGGCGCCAGGGTAGTGAAGCTGCGACGTCTGTATGAAAACATCTTTGACAAAAACCGACCTGTTGTTGTACGTCCTCACTCTGCTGATCGTGATCGGCGGCGTACTCTTCTGGGCGTCGGATTTGACTTCCGACCCGCCTATGTACTACTCCGGGTTGGGGCAGTCACTGGCCACTGATCCGGCGCAGTACGTTCACCATGCCCGCAACGAGATCCTCTTTGACAACTGGGATCCATTTGACTATCCCCGCTGGACCGTCTACCAGCATTCATTGACCTCGCTGGTCGGGTGGGGTCTATTCTCCCTTTCGGGTGTGTCGTCGACCAGCGCCGGCGGATTGGTTTTATCCCTCGGTGGACTCTTGTTCTTTCTCCTCGGCCTCTTTCGACATTGTCGAACCTGGGTGCTTCCGGTAGTGGCGTTGTGTTATGTCATCAACGTTACCCTCCTGACCTACGGACGACTTTCGTACCTGGAGAACGGTCTCGTCTTCATAGCCTCGCTGTTCTTTTTCGTTTATTGCTGGTTCGGTGACCGCGTATGGGGGATTTTGTTGTCGGCGGTCCTGGTGGCGTTGGCAACGTTTACCGGCAAACTGTTTGGAGCGCTCTTGTTGCCCGCCTTACTGGTAGCTGTTTTCGTTTCCGAACGACAGAGCCGTTGGCGATTGATGGCGATGGCGGTCGGTGTGTACGCGGCTTTTTCGGCAGTATTGATCATCGCACTCTACGGCACCGATTTCTCCGCTGCTTTCCGCTACGTCGGCGAGCAGTCGTATGGTCTGCGCGGTTTCCCCGCCGGACTCAGTTCACCCTGGGGTTTCTTTGAACATCTGATCGGCTACGGCTTTCGGAACCGCATGTACTATCTCGATCCCGACCTGTTCATGTTTCTGCTGGCCGCCGGTGGCAGTTTGGTTCTATTCATCCGCGGAAGTGGCGGCCAACAGAAACTATCGCCGGTGATTATCCTCACCGCGTCGTGGGTCGGAGTTGTCGTGCTCGGTTTGATGCCGTTGAACTACTCGCCGCTGCGGTACACCTTGTTTTTGATTCCAGCAGTCATTGTTCTCCCATTTGCGCTGATGGACAAACTGCTCTTGAAGAGGAAGATCGCTGCGGCGCTACCGGACTGGTGGGCAACGGCGTTCCTCGGTCTATTATTCTGGTTCGCTTTGTATCACCTGGTGGGTAACGTTTTCTACTTCAACAACACACCCTACCGCGCACTGACCTGGGGCTGTCTGCCGGGAGCGGCAGTATTGGCCCTGGTGGTGCGCTATGCTCTCGGCAAGTTCCGCCTTCGTTTGGGACGACCGATAGTTGTTCTCGGGGTTCTGGTGATGATCAGCCTGTCGGTTCTGGCCAATGGTTTTCGTATCCAACGCTACCACTACCTGGAACACAATTTCAATCTGAAGGAAGCCAATGAGGATATCCGCGAGATTCTTGGGCCGGACGCCGTCGTGTCGGGACCTTATGGTCCGGCGCTGACAATTGACACCGACCTCAAGGCGTTCATACATCTTTTCGGAGTCGCGGATATCGACTCGACACTGTTCGACCGCCACCCGATCACGCATATCGCCGTGGATGCTTCCAACCTGAGTGAGGCTGTCAAGGGTTACCCGCAACTGGACGGTCTCGCGCCGGTGACCTCCTGGTGGATCCGTGACACCGAAGTGAAGCTGTTTCGCATCAGCGAACGGTTCCAGAATCCACAGGCAGTTCGCTACCAGCTATCGCACTACGAGAAGGCGGTGGACTATTTGAACGAATCTCAACTCGACAGCGCCCAAATCGAAATCGATTTCTACCTGACCGAGCATCGGATGACCAAATCATGCGGTCGATTGATGACTGATATCAGTCTGCGCACCGGTCAATACGACGATGCGCTCAGGCTGGTAACCACGATGGCTGAGAAGTACCCCACCGATTTCAGCGTACAGATGATGTGCGGGAGGGTCTATCTGTTGTTGGCGTCGAAAAGTGAGAACCAGGCGCTGATGCCACAGGCGTACATGTATATCGATCGCGGCGTGAAGGTGAACCGTTTCAAGGCCGGTTACGCCACTCAACTCGTCCAGGAGACGATGCGGCGTATGCAGCAGCAACAACCGGCGCCCGGCCAGACCCCTTAGCTCAAGCATAGAAGAAGGGCAGGACCATCACGGCCCTGCCCCGATATTCGGAGTCCGGTGTTTACCTGTCGCGTTACCGTTTAACCGGCGAAATTCTTCGCAGCAAACTCCCAGTTGACCAGGTTCCAGAACGCCTCGACGTACTTGGGTCGGGCGTTGCGGTAATCGACATAGTACGCGTGCTCCCAGACATCGCAGGCCAGCAGCGGCGCCTTGCCCACGGTCAGCGGCGTGCCGGCGTTGCCGGTGCTGATGATCTCAAGTTCGCCGCCGCCGTTTTTCACCAGCCAGGCCCAGCCGGAACCGAATGTAGTGATCGCGGTTTGGGAGAACTTCTCCTTGAAATCCGCGAACGAACCGAACGCTTTGTTGATCGCCTTGGCCAACTCACCGGTCGGTTCGCCGCCACCTTTGGGGCTAAGACAGTTCCAGTAGAAGCTGTGGTTCCAGACCTGGGCCGCATTGTTGAACAGACCGCCCGATGCTTTCTTGATGATGTCTTCGAGCGTGGCATCGGCAAACTCAGTACCCACGATCAGCTTGTTCAGATTGGTTACGTATGTCTGGTGATGTTTGCCGTAGTGATAGTCAAGCGTCTCGGCCGAGATGTGCGGGGCCAACGCATCTTTGGCATACGGAAGTTCCGGTAGTTTGTGTTCCATCTCAATAGCTCCTTCATTACACGTCAAATTACACTCGCCAATTACTGTCTTTGCTTCGGCAGCCGCCCAGCGGGCGGGTATTATGTGACTAAACCGCCGGCTGACTCCCGTGGTTCCCGGCATCTTGAACCGCCCCGGCCGGCCGGCCTGACTATTCCTGGATAAGTAACTCAACTACCCTCGTTCATTCGTATAATATTGAAAGAGACAGGCAGTTTTTAGCTTGACCCATTAGACGGAGCGGGCATATTATAGAATGGGATCAGGAGGTCCCTATGGAAATCGGATTGATTTATTCAAGCAAGGACCCGAAGCAGGCAAAGACGTGCGATTTCGTCAAACGCTTCGTGCGTGAGCACGGCATCCTGGCGCGCATCGTTGAATCGGAGCAGCCGGTGAAGGTGCCGACGATCACTCTTGATGGTTGCACTATCGTCGGTTCCGCCCAGCCTAATGCAGATGGCAAAGGCGGCGTTGGCAAGTTTCCCTCGACCAAAGAGATTGCCAAGGCGCTCGAAAAAAGCATCTGGTGCCTGTAAGCGGCTGGTCCGTACCCATCCTGTCCTTCCCGCGCAGGCGGGGCGGAGGTTAATTTTGAATTCTGAGGGCAGGCCTCGGGGCACGACGCGGAAATGGGTTCGTTTTGTGTATTTTCATATTCGCCTAACAGAATTGGTGGTGATTACGAGGCCCGCCATGAGAAGAGGGTGATTCGGGAGCCGGCAGGTGCGAGTGAGTTGTCGGTCGAGGCACACTTCGTAGTTCATGAGTCATGGTGGCCATGTGGCTTGTCCTTTTATTAACCAATGTACAGGCGCATCTTGGTTGGAGCCGGTAGTGTTTTTGCGAGTGCTGAAGTCGAGGGTGTCGAAACCCGCCCTTCGACTGCGCTCAGGGCGGTCCTTCGGACCAGGGGTTTCGATCCACCAGAACTAGGAGTACTGTCGCTATGAAATCCGGACAGATGTCCGGACCACCCAGCCCGGTGTTGTCATGCCCGCGCAGGCGGGCATCCATCTCTGCTATCATCGTCATACTGGCGAAAGCCAGTGTTGGAAT
>DAOVOW010000310.1 GCA_030629485.1 bacterium | reverse complement strand
GGTGATCCCCAAACACGTGCGCGCCCATGGTGATGTCTGCAAACTGGTCAGGAATCGGCATCTCGGTTATCAGACCATCCACGGGATAAACGTTGTTCATTCCCCTTCGCACAGCCTGTGCTTTGAGATAGAGGCGCAGGTTAGCCACCGGCTCGACTGCAAACACCTGAGCCGCCCTGGGAGCGACAGTCAGGGTCAATCGTCCCGTCCCCGCCCCCACGTCTATCACCACCTTGTTAGTGAAATCAGCCACGGCCAGCAACTCGTCAGAGTCCCAATTCATGAACGGTTGAGCGTCGTAAATCGCGGGATCGACGACATAGACAAGCAGATCATTCAGCGATTGCATCACCGTGATCTCAGCCTGTCGCACCTCATCCGCCGTCGGACCGCCGTCACTTTTCTCCCTCGATTGAACCTTGTCCAGCCATGAATTCAGTTCCGGGCACATGTGGCGCAGGTACCATTCCACTACAGGGTTGGCCTTTAGCGCCACAGCCAGTTCGGCCTCTGGAACCCATCCGGGAAACCAACTGAGCCGTACTCGTTCAAGTAGCACCAATACGTTGAACGAAAGAGTCCTAACGTCGATCCAATTGACTTGTGTCACTGTCTTCGATTCTCCGAACCGCTTGCCGGGTGCCGCATAGACTCATCGGGCATCAGACGTGTACTGAACCACCGGCTTTCAAACAGCATAACCGAGTGTCACACCGATAGCAACATATAAGGCGCGGTAGAGAATCGACATTCCTCTGACAGTCGGCTCAGCCCCGGCGCCTCACAGTTCACCGTAAGATATCTCCGAACAAAAAGCCGTCAGGCAGAGACGCCTGACGGCACAGAGATCGAAATTACCAACTAGAAAACATGCGGCATGCGAGTGCGAACAACTCGGGTTCCCGCTACACGGTCACCGACTCTTGTCCGCTCGGGCGATGTCAGGATCAGAACCGCCCCAAGGATGCTCAGAAACGGCAGGCCGTCGACCAATCGCAACAGGTTCCTCAAGGCGCTTTTGATCAGGCCCGGACTAGCGCCGTCCATTTGCACTACTCGTAATCCCAGCAGCCACTTGCCCAGGGTAGCTCCAAACACTCCCTCCAGCACGACGAAGTAGGCGACCATGATGATAAGGAATGCAACACAGATCGGGTCTGTAACAAGCCACCCAAAGCCCCAGAGATGATCGCTTGGACTCATGATCCAGACGCCTTTCACCAGTCTCGTGACAGGAAAGAACACCAGGCAAAACAGAATGCCGTCAGCCGCCAGAGCCAGGAATCGAACCCACAGTCCGCCGTAATGAAGAGCCTGCCCGGAAGTCGGCGTATTAGAATCGGCGTAGTTCACTAATCCTCCGGATTATTCGTCCACCTCGCACCCCGCCAACGGGGCTGGGCCTCACAAGTATGCACTCACATCGTCTGTGTTCCCGAGTCGGTCTAGTCTGACCAAGAGGCGATCTCATACTCCAGCAAAGTCCACTCCTGAGTGAACGCAGGACCAGAATCGAAAATTGTATACGTCCGGGCTACAATACCGACCCCCGGCACCAGCCAATCGTCAACTTCCCAATAGTAATTGAATGCCCCGTCGAACATCCTGTAGTGAAACGCCGACGGGAAATCTCCCGCCGGAGTGCGCATTGACCCTTTGCCATCAATGGTGGGAAAGGATGCTGAAGGGTGCGCCCCCCAGTGACGCCCAACGGCCAGTGGGAACTCGTAGTACCAGTCATTGAATCGACGGATAATAGTGTCGTGTGCGACATGCACCCGGTTGCCGGCGACCCCCACATACAGCGTGTCCGTGAACTCTCTTCCGATGAACTGCCACACCGTTGCCGAGTCGGCCCAGGAAACCTCGACCTTTGAAACAACGGCCACCGTCACGGTGTCAACGAGGTCGATGCTGGTGTCGACCACCTGATAGACCCACTCTGTACCGACAGTGTTTGGGAAACGGCTCAGAGGGAATGTGCCGAGATGGTACTCAAGAAGTTCCCAAGTTTGATTTACCGTAAACCAAGTGCTGCCCCCATCGGATGCTTTACTGTACATGTATCGACTAACAACACCGACATCAGGTGCGATCCAGGTCCAGCTCCAGTTGCCATCACCACACAAACCCGGATTCCACTTGCGTTCGATGTGTGCACTACCTCGAAAACTTCCCGCCGGTACGGTGACAGTGCCTATATCTGCCACCCTACTTGTGTCCGCCCCGATAGGGGCTATCCATTCAGTACCTCGAGACATAGGAAGAACAAATCGCTCAAGGAACATCAACTGTGGCCTTGATTCGGTCCAAAAGTCGATTGTGTCCATCCCAATTGCAGAGTAGGCATACCGGTTTTCGCCACTGACAGTGCTATTCCAGTTCAGACGCCAGCGGAGGACCACTTGCCCGGCCGGATAACCGGCGGTGTCTGTAACCGATACCCACACGGTATCGGTCGCCTCCGTGAGGCTATCATGTACCTCGTAAACCCAGAGCATTCCAACGGCATTTGGGAATGATGTGAGAACCACATTGTCGTTATCGTCGTCGGTAGGTCTGCGGCTATTATCACAGCCTGCAACGACTATGACCATTGCTGTTAGGATCAAGAACAGCCTCATAATGACCTCCGTTTTCACACCTACTACCGCTTCTCCTCACACCCCACCAACGGCGCGGGGCCGGCGAGGAACATAGATGAATCTACGGACAATCAGGCTCCGGTCCGCTGTTGAACATGTAGTCGACCATGTATACCAAATCAGCTATGTTGATCTCGTCGAGTCCATCGACGTTGGCCGCGTCCATCACGGGAGGCTCAGGTCCGCTGTTGAACATATAGTCGACCAGATAGACTAAGTCGGCAATGTTTACATCGGAGCCGTCGCCATCGATGTCACCACAGACAAACATGAGTGCATCCAGTCCGCCCGAATAACAAACCAGGCTGCCGTCGCGACCACCGACCACCATCTCCATCGAACCATCTCCAACGATATCGGGAATCGCGGCGATACCATCGACAGGAGTGAAAAAGTTACGTGAGTGCAGAACCTCACCGTCGACGCCGTCAAGGAAATAGCAGTAGTTGCTCGTGAACAGAGTGCCGACGAGTACATCGTCGATGCCGTCACCGCTCACATCCGTAATCTTCGCAGTCATGGCCGGCTTGTCCGCCACCACCTGTGACCAGATGATGGCTCCGGTAAGACCGTCAACGGCCTTGGCAGTCGTTCCGAAATGCGCCGGGACAATATCCGGGTAGCCGTCTCCATTCACATCGTCGAGACTGGCAAAGCCGATGATAGTGCCAAAACCACTCGTCGTGAACACCGCCGAGCCTTCCTTGGTCTCCACCCCGAAGACGTTACCGGCGAAGTCACCAACCAGAACGTCCGGTGCGCCGTCACCACTGATATCTCCGGTCTGCGCCAAAGCCCAGACAGAGCTTCCGGGAGCCACGAATTCCCATTCGATAGTGCCTGTAGCGCCGTTAATACCGAACGCCTTGCCGACAGATTCATCGGCGCAAATACCCTCGACAAGGCGCAGGCCGTGTTGGTGGCCACGCTCGACACGTGGTCGGCATACCCCGGCTTCAGGAAGAAAGACTTCGCACAAAGG
>DAOVOW010000056.1 GCA_030629485.1 bacterium | reverse complement strand
GGGGACTTACGAGACCTTTGCCGCCATCGCCGACAAACACTTCGGTGGCGACCTCCACGGGCGATGGATCCTTACCGGCGGTATGGGCGGCATGGGCGGCGCGCAGCCAATGGCGGGCACTATGTCGGGCGCATCGATTCTGGTGGTTGAGGTCGACGAAGCCCGCATCAACCGTCGTATCAACGTCGGCTTCTGCGATGTCAAAGTGAAAACACTGGACAAAGCGATCAAGCTGATCAAAGAACACGCCAAGTCGAAAGAGCCGATCTCGATTGGGCTGGTCGGCAACTGCGCCGAGATTTTGCCGGAGATATTTCGGCGCGGGGTCGTGCCGGATATCGTCACCGACCAGACCTCGGCGCATGACGAACTGAACGGCTATATCCCGGAAGCGCTGACGGTGGTCGAGGCCAACCGGATGCGCAAAAAAGATCCCAAAGGTTATATCAAGCGTTCCTATGAGTCGATGGTGAAACATTGCGACGCCATGCTCAAGTTCCAGAAGGCCGGTTCGGTGGTGTTCGACTATGGCAACAACCTGCGCGGCCAAGCCCAGACCGGCGGGCTGGTCAACGCCTTTGCCTATCCCGGTTTTGTGCCGGAGTATGTGCGCCCGCTGTTCTGTGAAGGGCGCGGCCCGTTTCGCTGGGCCGCGTTGTCGGGCGACCCGAATGATATCGCCGTCACCGACGAGATCGTTCTGAAAGAGTTTGCCCGGAACAAGTCATTAGTGCGCTGGATTAAGATGGCTCGGGAACAGATTCCGTTCCAGGGTCTGCCGGCCCGCATCTGCTGGCTGGGGTACGGCGAACGGGCACGTTTTGCCGACATCATAAACAACTACATCCAAAAGGGCAAGATTTCCGGTCCCATTGTAATCGGTCGCGACCATCTTGACTGCGGTTCGGTGGCCTCTCCATACCGCGAGACAGAAGGGATGCTCGACGGTTCCGACGCTATCGCCGACTGGCCTCTCTTGAACGGCCTGCTCAATGCTATCTCCGGCGCCAGTTGGGTGTCGATTCATCACGGCGGCGGAGTGGGGATCGGGAACGCTATTCATGCCGGGATGGTAGTGGTGGCCGACGGCACCAAAGAGATGGCCGAGCGCCTCAACAGGGTCCTGACCAACGATCCGGGCAGCGGCATCGTCCGCCATGCCGATGCCGGTTACCCCGATGCGATCAAGTTCGCGCGCAAACACAAAATCAAGATCCCGATGTTGCCCAAGGCGCGTTAATTTTCTCGGAAGAACTAATCGGTCGGCCTTACGTTGCTCCTCGATTCCGGCGGACACAAGGCCCGCCGCTACGCGACAGAAAAAACAACTTTTGAGACAGCCCGAAGGGTGTGGGTTCAGTTGTCGATGTCTGTGCTGCCGGGCGCCCGCGAGACAAAAATCGACACACCCTCGTTGTGGGCAGCGATTCTTACCTCCCCACCATACTGAGTCTTGAGTGTTTGGTACTCCACCTGCCGGTTATCAATCAGCAGGTACACAAAACGCCCGGAATGCAGGTCCGACAGAGCTTCCTCCACCGTAGCAACCTGTTTGATACTTGAACGCCAGTACCAGGCAGTCTTGGCAATGTAGTTCCAGTCAGGAATTCCCGTACCTATGACCAGACCTTCGCGGGTGGTGTGATCCCCTATCAATTCACGCATCTGATCATTCAGGGCGTAGATACTCGAATTTCTGATATGATGAATGCGAATCCCGGAGGCTGCCACCACCACCGCTGTTGTTAGCCACAGGAAGAGGAACACGACCGTCAACCGGCGAACGAATCGCTCCTTCACGATCTGACGCAGAGCCAGTGCGGCAGGCAAGGCAGCCAAGGCATATACGGGGCTGAAATAGTGATAGTACAATTTGGATGATAGTGAATATGATAAGAAATAGAACAGCAAAGTGAACATCACCGGATACAGCAAACGCCGCTGTTGCTTGATAACAAGATACGTTCCCGGCAGGAACAGTATCACGAATGGCAGGTACAGGGAGACGAAGCGGTAAGTGAACTCCCACCATTCTGTGCTCATTCCAGCAGCCGAACCCACGGATCTGCCTAACACCTGGTGATAGAAATAACGTTGAAAGAAGTGACCGTCGGCATATATCTGGTCCAAGGCCAAGTGCGTAGCAGCCAGTCCCAAGGCAATCAGTGGAACCAGCCAAAACCTCGAACTTCTAAGCCAGTGCCTGTTCCAGACAATACAGGTTATGGCAAGAGCCGCCCATACAGGCGCCGTACCACGCCCTTGGTCAGCCAGGCTCCACCCAACCCAAGACCGGTGATCACCGCCGAGCGTGTTGAGACCCCTTCCTTCTGCATCCTTGTCACTCCATACAATGCCAGCAATACGAAGAATGCCATCGGCACATCCAACAATGTAGAGTTCCCGATCTGCATAAAGTTGTAAGTCAGCAACAAGATCAAGCCGGCGAGAAACGCATAGGATCTATCAAACACGTGCTGTCCGATCCGATACACCATTAGAACACTGCCTAGCGTACAAAGAGCCCCGAACAGTCTGGCCGTACTGTCATTGGCGCCTGTCAGGTAAAAGATGACGGCTTGCATCCACATTACCAAGGGAGGGTGTTCGGCAAAAGCTGTGAGGTAATAAGGTGTGTATTGGGGATTGAACCACAGATTCAGATCGACCATGTTCCGAGCCACCACGGCATACGTGGCCGAATCCAAGTTGATTCCATCCTGCCCCCAACCAAGAAGCAGGAAAGCTGCGGCACAAATGCCAAGCACCCATCCCGCATGGTCTGCTATGGAATCCAGAAACCTCCGAAGGGGCGACAGATGGGATGTGAGCTTGCAGGTCATCTCTTCAATCTACCGGCGCATTTCGAGACGGTCAACCAGTAATACGTTGAGGATTTTCCCCAAAAAATCTGGGGTTGAACAGCGACATTTGGTATTTGTGGTCGGCGTACGTCCCCGTGCGCTGATAACTTTTCGGGGTGAACGCGGTAGACGAGGACGTCCACCGCGCACCAGCGCCCCGTCTTTGCCGCGGTCCCGCATTGCTTGGGTGCTGTCAGGCGACTCGCCTGACAGCCATCACGAGTGAAGGCAGGCGTCGGGCGGGGTCGCCCGACACCACCTCAAGAACCGCGCCTTTGGGAACAGCCTCCAAGGCTTGGGGACTACACACACTATTCATGCTCCTTAATATTGGTGAAGCCAGTATCCAGTCTTCGAATCCGGATCTATATGCCGGATCAAATCCGGCATGACAAGTCGCGCCATTTCCTGAAAACACCAACCCCTTGATTCAATTTACATTAGCAGAAATCTTCAACCATTTATGGGGAAGGTCCTGGGAATACGGAGCAACTAACCGGCGACTATCAAGGACGTGATCGCAGGAATGAACTACGGAGTTGCACCGGGCAGGCCAAACCCCAACTGACGTACCAAGCCCGTTGCGCGAAGATTCCGTTTGACCTTGGTGGACCACTTCATATATTCGTCCTATGGTTCTAACCAAGAAAGCCACTCTACTCATAAAGAACATCGGTCAGTTGATCACCATGACCGGTCCGGTCCCGCGGTTGGGACCGCAGATGCAGGAACTTGGCCTGATTGAAAACGGTGGCCTTGCAGCCTCCGGTGATGAGGTACTGGCCGTCGGTCAGTCCGATGAGGTTGAAGGCCGCGCGCCGTTGGCTGAGGGATGTCGAGTGATCGATGCCGGCGGCCGGGTTGTCACCCCCGGTTTCATTGATCCGCACACTCATCCGGTGTTCTCGATGACGCGCGAAAAAGAATTCGAGATGCGCATCCGGGGCAAAACCTACATGGAAATCGCCGCTGCCGGTGGCGGCATCCGAGCCTCCGTGCGTGACTTGCGCACCACGCCTGCCGATGTCCTCATTCAGAAGACCTCGCGCCGACTCGACCGGCTGCTGGCTCACGGTATCACCACTATCGAGGCCAAATCCGGCTACGGTCTGTCGACTGAGTCTGAAATCAAACAGTTGGAGATTATTCGCGAACTCAACAAGACGCACCCCATCGATCTGGTCCCGACTTTTCTGGGCGCGCACGAAGTTCCGGACGAATACCGCGAAGACCGCAAGGCCTATGCCGACCTGGTAATCAACGAAATGCTGCCTCAGGTCACCGCGCAAGGGCTGGCCGAGTTCTCCGACATCTTCTGCGAGAAAGGTGTGTTCGACGTCGATGAATCACGTCGCATCCAGCAAGCCGCCAGGGACGCCGGACTTGGTTTGAAGTTCCACGTCGACGAATTGGGTTCCACCGGCGGTGCTGAACTGGCTGCCTCAATGGGGGCGGTTTCCGCCGATCACCTCGTATACGCTTCCGACGAGGGAATGCACGCTATGGCTGCATCCAAAACGGTAGCAGTGTTGCTACCCGCGACAACCTTTTCGCTGGCTGGGACCACCTACGCTCCGGCCCGCAAAATGATCGAGGCCGGTGTTATCGTGGCATTGTCGACCGACTGCAACCCCGGTTCCAGTAACACCGAATCTTTGTCTCTGGTTATCTCACTGGCTGCATTACAGATGAAAATGACGGCAGCCGAAGCTATCTCGGCGGTGACGGTCAACGCCGCCTGTGCTATCAACCGACAAGACCGAATCGGTCGCCTGGATGTCGGTTGTATGGCCGACCTGGTCATCTGGGACATGCAGGACTACCGCGAACTGCCATATCACTGCGGTGTAAACCTTGCTCAGTTGATAATTAAGCGGGGCAAAATAGTGAGCGGGTCGCTCGGAAACGGGAACGTGCGCAAAACTCAGGGGTTGAAAGATTGATGGCACATAGGATATTGTTAGCACCGCTTGTAGCGGCTTTGTTAGGCCTGAGTTGCGGCGTCTATACGTTCAACCCGGCCGGGAAATCGAGCATCCAGACGATAGCGGTCGACCGTTTTGACAACAAGACAACCGAGTATGATCTGGCCGACCGCATGACCGACCTGGTGATCGATGCCTTTCTGGCCGACGGAACTTTCAAGGTCGTCTCGGCCGAAAATGCCGACGCGGCTTTGTCCGGTGTTCTGACTCGCTATGAACGCAAGCCGTTTGAGTATGACGACAATGATGTGGTATTGTCATACAGCGTGACAATGACTTTTGACGTGGCGCTGAAAAACCCGCGCGATAACGATTCTGATATCTGGCGGGAAAGCATGGTCCAGGAAGGTGTTTACCTGATCGACAGCGAAACCGAACAGGATGGTCAGAGCAAAGCGATTCAGCGTCTGATCGTATCGATAATCAACCGTACCACCAAGAGTTGGTGATTGCGGCAGTGGATCAGGCGTCAGTTCTACAGCGCCGGTCAAACAGGTCGATAAACAGTATAAGATGGTAGAACGTTCAAGTCAGGAATTGGCAGACTCATGAAAGGCGATTCAGGCGTCATTACGAGGCGTGCTTTGCGCGCCGCGGCAATCTGCAATTGGTTGTCTCACATAGATCTGAGATTGCCACGCTTCACTCGCAATGACAGAAACTTCACTTTTTCAACAGCCTGTTAGACAGGAAAGGTCGATTTTGAAAAGATACACATGCATGATGCTGACGATGGTTCTCGCCCTGACGTTGGGCGCCTCCTCTGAACCGAATGCCGAAATAAACTCCAGGGCCGGGACCAGCGCGTTTCCATTCCTTAAGATCAACATAGGAGCCAGAGCCATCGGGATGGGTGGCGCCGCCACCGGGTTGGCCGATGACGAGTCGGCTCTTTACTACAACCCGGCCGGCATCGCCGGCACCGGGGAAACGCGATGGATCGGTGGCTACCACAACTACTTCGTGGATATGCAGTCCGGTTTTGTCGGTATGATTTTCCCTCTCGACGATAAGAGTTCGATAGCCGGGCACATCGATTATTTAGGCTACGGTGAATTCATCGAAACCGACACCAGCGGTAAGGTTCTGGGAACATTCGGCGGCAGCGACATCGTGCTGGCAGCAACCTACGGACGACAGGTGGGATACAATTTCAAACTCGGCATCACGGCCAAGCTCATATACGAGCATGTCCACGAATACTCCGCCTCCGGTTTCGCGTTCGACTTGGGCGCCAAGTACACCGACGATCGCGAGCGCTTCACCGGCGGCGTAATGGTTCAGAATCTGGGCAAGCAGCTTTCGTCGTTAGGTTCTGAGAAGTATCGATTACCGCTGACCTTTCGAGGCGGCGTCTCTTACCGGCCACGCGGCCTGCCGCTGCTGTTGGCCTCCGACCTGATCGTGCCGGTCGACAACGACATCGAGTTTGCCATTGGCGGCGAATACCACGAACTGCGTCCGCTCTATTTGCGGTTCGGATGGAACAGTTTCGGCTCCAATTATCGTGCGCAAGATCCTGACGACAAATGGGCCGGTTTGACCGTTGGGGTCGGTTTCGATTACAAACGACTGCACATCGCCTACGCCTACGCGCCCGGGGCTGATCTTGGCGAGAGTCACCGTATAACCGTAACCGGAGGCTTTCCCAAATGAGCGTTCGCGCGACGGTTCTACTGTTTTCTGTTTGTCTAAGCCTGACTGTCCTGTTGGCATGTGCTGACTCGGCGGAGGATGCTCCCAGGAAGACCGTCATCTCACTTTTCGGCGCTATGGAGAAGAACGACCAGGCCGCCCTGGTTTATCTGCTGGACCTGCCGGAATTGATGAAAAACCTCAATGAAGACTACGCCATCCAGACCGACAGCCCCCGCGTGTTCACCAGCCCCGAGCAGGTTCTCGAGGATCTGACCGGTGAAGGCCTGACCAAGGAAACCTGGTTCTCCCTCCAACGGATCATCAGCCAGGTCCAGGTCGAGGGCGACGACGTGGCTTCTGTCGATGTCACTTTCGTCGACAAGGAAAAGTCACAGGGATACATGACGAGGTTCGGGTTGCACAAAGTCAATGGCAAGTGGAAGATATACAGCTTCAAGACGGTCAGCGGGTCTTGACTCACCAAACATCACATACTTGTTCTGCGCCATTGAGGTTGTCCCCAAAGGTGTAATTTATCTCGCGCAGTGGCTGGCCTTGCCGCTTCACGACAGAAAAAGCAGCTTCCGGGAGAACCACTCATGGGCTTACCGCCTCGTGCATCTGGTTCGCGAACGGAATCCTTGGACGGGATTAGAACAGAGACGAAAAAAAAAGAAGCTTGCCAAAAGGGGTGGGGATAGAGGGGGGAATCCCCAGGGGTTCCAATCAGCAAACTTCAATTTATTATACTGCCTTGCCTCGCCGCTGTCAATAGCGAATCGCAAACGAAAGGTAGCGAAGTCCAGTTCCCGGAACCCGCGAAAAGGCCCTACAGGCTATTGCCGAGCAACGCTGCGCTTACCTATGTCGTTATTGCGCAGCCGGTTGCGGGCTGCCGACCCAGCCACTCATTGTTTGTCAGCCACTGCAAACATGGTCCCGGCAGGTGTGGTCTGGCTCGCAATTCCTGCCCCATCCAGGGCCATAGTTTCGGTACGGCAAATGGACTGCACCGACCCGTCTGGCTAGAAAAACCTGGTGGATTGCCTTGTCGGAAAGGGCAGATGTTGTTGCACAAATCAACCGGGTTCTACGTTATAATATGGCCGACGGTTTTTTTCGCTTGTGCCCTGCGAGCGGCTTTTGTACATTGGTGCAGAGTCTGGGTCTTGACATAGGAGTTTTGGTCGATGAAAAAATATCTCGTGATTCTTGGATGCCTGGCGGCGATTATTGCGGCCTTTGGATGTCAAAGTGACATCATCCTGCCACCGGATGTAGACTTGGTTGGGACCTACACCGGCACTTATGCGTACATAACAGACTACGCTGCTCCGGACCAGAAATCTATCTCAGAATATGTCATCTTCATCTTCGATGAAACAGTCTATCACATGAATCTCGACACAACGCAGGAGTTGGAGAACTGCTTCTGCGCAGTGGATGGCCTGTGGAAGCTCACAGAAGGTGTTGAACTCAGAGAGGACAATTCCGGACCGGAAGAGGGGTGTGAGGGCGCCTGCAACGACGAGATGAATCCAGAAGGCATCTTTGTTCGCGAAATAAAGGATGACTCGTTGATTCTGAAAATGCAGGATGGTACCACGCTGAAAATGCTGCGGCTGCTGAAGATATCCGACTGACGCCGACCGTACGGCCGCATCAGCAGGTGCCGCTGGTATACCGATGATTTCAAGACAGGGCTCCGGCCCTGTTTTCTTTTGCGCTGCCGGCATGTGCATGTGCTGTCGAGCGCCTCTGCCCAACGCCTGACATATAACCTCAAGGCTTGCAGGCGAGGGTGCCTGACGGCGCTTTTGGTCGATGGCTTTCGCCTCTGAGGTGAGGGGTTCTCAAGATTCCCTATCGAAGCCACCCTGACCGGAAAAACAGTTCTTGACCGTCACGCTGTCGAGGGCCATCTTGGTGGATACATAAAGGTGGTGTGAGATGAAGCCTTTCGTCGTTTTGGGCTGGGTACTTCTTCTGCTGTCACTCAACACCTGTTCCGACACTTCAACCGACAGCAGTTCAAATGACAGACGCCAACCGGTCATCCGTGTCCCGGATGATGCCCCCACAATCCGGGCCGCGTTGGAGGCTGCTCGCGACGGCGACACGATTCTCGTGGCCGATGGTGTTTATCAGGGTGACGGCAACCGGGACCTGTCGATGCCCGACCTTTCTGTGGTAATCAGATCAGTTAACGGTCCCGCCGCGACGATCATAGATTGCCAGGGCGAGCCGGAATCACTTCACTATATCTTCGCCTTTGATGATCTCCGAGGCAGTGTTGTCATCCGCGGACTCACATTCCGCGGGGCGTACGACAACCATGGCGCCGTGCGGTGCAAGTCCGCCTCGCCGACCTTTGTGAACTGCGTTTTTATCGACAATCACGCCACTGTCAGCGGCGGCGCGTTGCGCTGCAAGTCGGCCTCGCCGACCCTGAGACATTGCACCATCCCCGGCAACTCCTCCGCCAGGGTAGGCGGCGGTCTGTTTCTGATCGCCGGGTCTTCACCGGCTCTGGAGAACTGTATCATCTCCCACAGTGAGGAT
>DAOVOW010000172.1 GCA_030629485.1 bacterium | reverse complement strand
GACTATTTGCGTGCTCACGGCATCCCGTGTTACATCTTTCCGGAAGCGGCGGCCAAGACCCTGGCAACGATGTCCAAGTATCGCGAGCGTATCCAACGCCCGCACGGGAAGGTTCGTACTTTCAAGGTTAGTACGGCGAAGGTGGAGAAAATCGTCAATCAGGCTCTGGCCGACGGCCGAGAGGCAATTGTTAGTGATGAAGCAATTGATATCCTGTGTGCCTATGGTATCCCGGCTGCTCCCTATCGATATGCAAGCAGTGCCGATGAAGCTGTCAAAGCTGCTACGCGGCTGGGATATCCGGTAGTGATGAAGATCAATACGCCGCCGATTTTGCACAAAACCGAGGTGGGCGGTGTGATGGTGGACCTGCGCAACGAAAAGGAAATTCGCAAGGCGTTTCGTGCTCTCAAAGAGCGAATTCACGAGCTTGGCGAGCAGGGTAAGTTCTCAGTGGCGATGCAACAAATGATCTCCGGCGGCATAGAGACGGTTATGGGCATGACAACTGATCCGCAGTTCGGTCCTCTGATCATGTTTGGTCTGGGAGGAATCTATGTTGAGGTCATGAAAGACGTCGCCTTTCGCATTCATCCCCTGACTGATGAGGGTGCCCGGGACATGGTGCGTTCGTTGCGATCATTCCCGCTCTTGAATGGTTTCCGCGGGGCGCCGCGGGTGGATCAGGAGATCATTGTCGAGACCCTGCAGCGATTGTCGCAACTGGTGAAGGACTTCCATTGTTTCTCCGAGATCGACATCAACCCGTTCATCGCCTCGCCGGACGGAAAACTAAGTGCTGCCGTGGACGCTCGGTTTATTATCAAGCAAACATGAAATGGTCATGGCTTCTTGACTATTCGACGACGCGGTATTACATCTAAGGTAACCGTATTGGATGGTGGGTCGGTCGGGATGACTGAGCGGTCCCCAGTAATGAGAGAGATATGCTATACGAATTGAAGTCAATCCGCATCTGGTCTTTCACCAAGGTATCGTTCTTCGTTAATCTGGTGGTCGGTTTCGTCCTCGGATTAATGTACGCTATGACCCTGCCAATCCTCCTGGCTGGTATGTCTGAGTTTGGGGGGGTCTTTGGTCAGAGTTTCGATCCGTCGGAAGTGCCCATCGGTGTTATGCTGATAATCATGCCGATTATGGGTGCGATGTTTGCAGCGATTTTTCACACTTTGATCGGCATCGTGCTGATCGCGATGTATAACCTGGTTGCACGGTTGGTCGGCGGCCTGGAGATGCGATTTGAACCGTCGGAGACAAAACCTGTCAGCCGGGTGGTGCGTCCGATCACGGCGCACACGGTGCCCCATAATGCGCCATTGGCGATGGAACCACGGGACCACACCGCTCGTGTTGCTGCCACGCCACCGCCACCACCGCCGGTGCCGGGAGTGTCGACGATATCGACTCCGCCAGGTATCCCACCGGACCCGACGCCGAAGACGGTCGCGCCGACATCTCCGCAGCCTGCCGCGCCTCCCGAAGCGGAGGATATGTCAATACCGTCGACGGCTCCGGCGCCACCGGTGAAAATAGTATCACCGCTGAGACCGACCACGGAACCAAGGCAATCCACGGACGAGGATCGCCCTTCCACAACTGACGGCAATCGAGAATGATGAGCTATGACACCTTCTGAAGTACGCGTCCGTATTGCACCGTCACCCTCCGGGTATGTGCACGTGGGAACGGCTCGCACGGCCATTTTCAATTACCTGTTCGCTCGACACTATGGCGGGAAGTTTTTGGTGCGGATAGAGAACACCGACAAGGAACGCAGCGACCCGGTTTTCACGGAGGCGATTCTGTCGGCCTTGAAGTGGCTCGGCTTGCAGTGGGACGAGGAGATCGTCTACCAGTCGGACCGCATCGATCTCTACAAAACACACGCCCGGAAGCTGCTTGAATCCGGCCATGGCTACCGTTGTTTTTGCAGCCCGAAGCAGTTGGCTCAGGATAGAGAGAAAGCGCGCGCCGAGAAGAAAGATATGCGGTACAACCGACGTTGTCTGAATCTGTCGCAGGCTGAAGTAGAAGCCCAAGTTGCTCTCGGTCTAGACTATACTATCAGGTTGAAGATCCCCGAAGGGGAGACCAGCTTTGACGACCTGGTGTCAGGCGAGTTGAGACGAAAGAATGAGGACCTTGATGATTTCATCGTGGCGCGCTCGGATGGCACGGCGACCTACAATCTGGCCGTGGTGGTTGACGATCACGATATGGGGATCACTCATGTCATTCGCGGCAACGATCATGTCACCAACACCTTCAAACAAGTCCATCTGTATCAGGCGTTGGGATTCGACCTGCCCAGGTTCGGGCATGTACCGATGATTCTGCGGCCGGACAAGAAGAAAGTATCGAAGCGTCTGGGTGATAAAGATGTGCTGGCCTTCCAGCGCGAGGGCGTGTTACCGGAGGCCATGTTCAACTACCTCTGCTTGCTGGGCTGGTCGCCCAAGACAGATAGGGAGATTTACTCGCGCGAAGAGCTGATTGATCTGTTCACGTCCGACAACTTCAATGCGTCTAACGCCATTTTCGACGTTGATAAACTCGTAGCTTTCAATCAGGAGTATATCGCCAAAAAACCCGACCACGAGTTGGCCGCGATGGTGGCGCCACTCTTGGTGGAGGCCGACCTGACCACGAAGTACTGGCTGGAAACGCGGTGGGAATATCTTCGTCAGGTGGTCGGCGCCCTCAAACTTCGGGCTCGACGTATCGTAGATTTTGTTGAGTTGAGCACCTATTTCTTTTCGTTCGATTACAAATATGAAAGCGATGCGGCCGCCAAACATTTCACATCGGAGAGCGCCGAGTTGCTTAACGAGTTGGCCGACCGGTTCGAGCAACTGGAGGATTTTACTCACGAGGCGCTCGAACAGACTCTCAGCGCGTTGGCTGACGAGAAGCGTATCAAACGCGCTCGGTTGATCCACCCCACGCGACTGGCGGTTTCGGGACGATCGAAAGGTCCGTCGCTGTTTGAAATGCTGGTCATTCTTTCGCAACCGATAGTGGTTGAGAGAATGCGAAGGGCTGTTGAACAGATAAAAAACTCAAACAGCGCTTGACATATTACATAATTGGATAGATTACTATGGACAAAGTGCATTTAGCGAAGATACTGAAAACGGCAATCAGAGGTGAGGAAGACGGATTTACATTCTACGATCTGTTATCCCGAAAGGCAACCAATCCGGAGGCCAAACGTAAACTGGAGAACCTGCGCAACGACGAGGCCGCGCACAAGAAGGTGCTGTACGAACTTTACGAAGAGCACGTCGGTGGTGAGGTTGGACAGTTACCGGATGAAGGGCTGACGGCGCTGGCTGAGGTCCTTAAGAAGGGTCACCTGGATGAGCTTAAGAGCGAACGGGAGTTTATCAACCTGGCGATTGAAGCCGAACTGGCTGCGACCAAGTACTACCGTGAGCATTTCGAACGAGCCGATCTGCCTGAACTGAAGAGTATCTTCGGGCGACTGGCCGATGAAGAGCATCTGCATTATGAACTGCTTATGGCGGAACGAGAAGCCATGAGCGGCAATTACTACTGGTTTGATTACGATGAGAGCGCGCCCCTGGAGCATTGAGGTGGCGTTTTGGTTCTGATTGATCGACGCATGACAGCGTCTTTAGCTTGGAGATAACTGTGCAGTGGGTCTGTGAATTCTGTGGCTATGTCCATGACGATGAGGATAAACCCCATTCGTGTCCTGTCTGTGGGACGCCCGGCGCCAAGTTCTCGGAACGATTTGACGACGACAATACACTGGAAGGGCATTCCGACGATAAAGTCGTGGACCATTTTGATAAAGACCTTTATGCTGATTACGAGGACGAATGAACGAGAAAGTTCCAAGTCGCGCTGAAGCGGAGGGGCAGGTCGTACTGAGAGTCGGTGACCCGGCGCCCGATTTCACGCTGGCAACCCACAACGAGGGCGAGTTGAATCTCGCTTGGTACCAGGGTCGCAGGAATGTAGTGTTGGCTTTCTACCCGGCCGACTGGACACCGGTCTGCGCCACCCAGGTGCCCGAGTATCAGAAAGTGTCCGACCGTTTCGAGGAGTTCGATTGCCAGCTACTGTGCCTGTCTTGTGATTCGGTGCCTTGTCACATTGCCTGGGCGCGATCGCTTGGCGGGTTGTCTTTTCCCCTGATGTCGGATTTCTGGCCGCATGGTAAAGTGGCTCGCATATATGGTGTGCTGAGCCGGAAGGGATATGCCGAGCGCACTGTGTTCCTCATCGACAAAGAGGGCATAATCCGCTGGATCGAAAAGCTGCACCCGGCCGAGTTGCCCAATAACGAGCATCTCTTCGAGCAGCTTGCCAAACTCGGCGAATAGGTTCTATCTCAGCAAGGATTTCTGAACCATGATGCACCGGCGTTGTTCTTATTAACATGTGATCGGCGGCTCCGGGGGTGGGAAGAATGTTGGTCGGATAGCTCGCTGTTGCCGCCGAGTGGCCGAGACTGTATATTGATTGGTCCGTTAGCGGTGACTTGGCTTGTACCCTGTTGACCCGGAAGAATTGACTGGAATGGCATCGGTTGTCAGGAGAGAATAATCAGGTTGAACGACCATGTATTTTTCGTTGCCTAAAGAGTATCGTGAAGCCGACCTGGCGGAACTGAACGACCGCATAGCCGCGGCCAGGGATAAACTCGGGCGCAAACTGTGTATCCTGACCCACCATTACCAGCGCCGTGAAGTCGTTGGTTGTGGTGACTACCTGGGTGACAGCTACGGCTTGTCGAAGATAGCGGCCGAGCAGGCGGGGGTTGAGGTCATAGTTTTTTGCGGTGTGCATTTCATGGCTGAGGCGGCCGACGTTTTGTCCGGTGATCACCAGATGGTTTACCTGGCTAATCCGTTGGCCGGCTGCCCGATGGCCGACATGGCCGACATGGCCGACGTCATGGAGGCCTGGAAGTATCTCGAACAGTTTGGCGGTGACAAGAGAATCATGCCGGTGTCGTATATGAACACCACGGCCGGACTGAAGGCGTTCACCGGTCGACACGGTGGGCTGATTTGTACCTCATCCAGCGCCCCGGCAGCATTTCGATACGCCCTGGAGCGGCGAGACAAAGTGTTCTTCTTCCCTGATGAGAACCTCGGGCACAACACCGGCTTGAAGTTTGGTCTCAAGCCGGATGATATGGTCGTGTGGGATTTCTCACGCGACGATGGTGGTCTTACCGAGAGTCAGATCTACGCTGCCAGGATAATCCTCTTTTAGGGTCATTTTCACTGTCACACCAATGTCACTGCCG
>DAOVOW010000208.1 GCA_030629485.1 bacterium | reverse complement strand
GGTGTCATCACGATCCAGCAGAAATTCTGCGATCCGCACGAGTGCGATATGGTCCCGCTCAAGGAGTATCTCAACAGCAACGATTTCCCGACGCTCTTCCTGGAGTTCGATGTCACCGTTCCGCTGGGGCCGATGCGCATCCGGGTCGAGGCGTTTCTTGAGATAGTGGGCGAAGAGGAGTTGTTCTAAACCACGTTTAGCACGAGGATTATCGATGGCTGAATATAGAACTGAACCACTGAAGTGCTGGAATAAGGCCAAGGAGCTGCGCCTCAAGTACTACAAGGACTATCAGGAAGCTCACAAGAAGGGCGGCATCCGCTGGACCGGCGGCGCCTGGGCGTTCGATGCCATCCCGGCCGGGTTGGGTCGCGATGTGTACAATATCACCGGTGAACCGTACGGCGCGTCGATAGCTTTTGATCGCAAGTTGTCGCTGGAATGTATGGAGGCGGCCGAGGCCAGGGGTTGGGCGCGCGATCTGTGCAGCTACATGCGCAACTATTGGGGTTCAATGTACCTTAACAAGTACGCCTTCGGCGGCGAGTATCCCAAACCGGATTTCTGTTACCAGGATCACATCTGCTGCAGTCACGGCAAATGGTATCAGCACGTGGCCGAGTACGAGAAAATCCCGTACTTCTGCATCGATGTGTCAGTTGGACCCTACAAGGATCTCGATGAGAACCGGTTGATGTTTGTCGTCAACCAGATGCACGAGTGTATCGAGTGGCTGGAGAAAACGACCGGACGCAAGTATAACGACGAACTGCTGTGCGAGGCGGTGGAGACCGAATGCCGCTCGACCTCGACCTGGGCGGATATCTGCGTGCTCAACATGAACAAGCCGGCGCCGCTGGACGAAAAAACGATGTACTCACTCTACGTGCACGGCACGCTGGCCAAGCACTCCAGGGAGATGGCCGATTTCTACGAGGAGTTGCGCGACGAGATCAAGGATCGCGTAGATAACAACATCGCGGCGGTGCCGCACGAGCAGTGTCGCCTCATGTCCGACACCCAGCCACCCTGGGGATTCCTTAAGGTGTTCCGCTATCTGGAGAAGTTCGGAGCGGTGTCGATCGGATCGTTGTACACTTTCGGTTTGATCGGTATCTGGGAATGGAAAGAGGATGGCACTTGGGGTCCGCGCACAACACCGATGCAAAAAGGCGTGCGAATCACCAGCCGCGATCAGGCGTTACGCATTCTGGCCGACTGGAATCTATCCAAACCGGAGTGGCAGCACTTCTACGATCCCAACCTCAAGACCGAGATGATGCTGCAGATTGTCAAGCAGTGGCAACTCGATGGTGTCATGCTGCATCTCAATCGCGGTTGCGAGGGACTGTCGTGCGGGATCATGGAGAACCGGTTGGGTATCGCAAAAACCGGTGTCCCCGTAATGACTTTCGAGGGCAACATGGGTGACGAGCGCGAGTTTGACGAAAAGCGCGTCATGGCACGCATCGATTCGTTCATGGAGACATTGGGGGTGACCATCCCCGCCTGATGCGATGGGCACGGGTGCTGACGTGGAAGACATGAAGACAAGGAGATATGATGATTACTGCTGGAATTGACCTGGGCGCGAAGTTTGTCAAGGTCCTGTTCTTGAAGGATGACGAGGTGCTGGCTCGAACCCAGGAGCGAGCCGGATTTGAACCGGCCGAGGCGGCCAAGCGAGCTTTCGCGGCTGCTCTGTCCGAATCCGGTCTGACTGAGAACGACCTCGACGCCATTTGTGCCACCGGCGCCGGACGTCAGGTGTCGCCGTTCACCAGGGAGTCCATCACCGAAGTCGGCGCGGCGGCCCGGGGAACGACATACCTGCATCCGTCGGTGCGCACCGTTATCGATGTCGGCGGTGAGGAAGGCCGAGCGGTAAAATGCGGCGACACCGGTAAGGTTGAGGATTTCGCGGTCAACGAACAGTGCGCCGCCGGTGCGGGATCGTTCACCGAGACGATCGCACGGGCGCTGGAGGTTCCGCTCGAAGAGTTCGGCAAGCTCTCCCTGAAGTCGACCAAGACTATCCCGATGAACGCCCAATGCGCCGTCTTCGCCGAGAGCGAGGTCGTCTCGCTGATGCACGCCAAGACGCCCAAGGAGGATATTTCGCGCGCCGTCCACGACGCTATCGCCAGTCGCATCATTTCGATGGTTCGTCGCGTGGGCATTAGCAACGAGGTCGCCCTGATCGGTGGCGTGGCTTACAATCCCGGTTTTGTCGACGCTCTCGAGCGTGGCATGGAAACCAAAGTGGTCGTGCCGGAACATCCCGAGTATGTTGGCGCGCTGGGTGCGGCCTTGACGGCAAGGGAAAGGAGCAAGTAGTGGCTGAAGATAAAAAAGAATTCTGGCGCTGGAAAGAATACAACTGGCACGACGATACCAAAGACTGGAAATCAGCCGAGACCATCACCGCCGGCGTCGACGTCGGCTCGGTAAGTTCGCAGGCGGTGATCATGCTCGACGGTGAACTGTATGCCTACTCCAACATGCGCACCGGGTCCGACAGCCCCGACAGCGCGCGCAAAGCTATGGACTGGGCATTGGAGGGCACCGGTTTGACGCTTGAGGGTATCCACTTTATCGTCGGCACCGGTTACGGCCGGGTCAATGTGCCGTTTTCCAACCGCGCTATCACTGAGATCGCTTGTCATGCTCGCGGCGGCAATATGATGTACGGCAACACGGTGCGCACGATTCTGGACATGGGCGGACAGGATTGCAAAGCGATCCTCTGTGACGAGCGCGGCAAAGTGTCCAACTTCCTGATGAACGACAAGTGCGCCGCCGGTACCGGTCGCGGCATGGAAGTGTTCGCCGATTTACTTGCCGTGCCGATCGAAGAAGTCGGCGAACTGTCGCTCGATGTCGAGGAGGAACCGCCGCCGGTGTCGTCAACCTGTGTGGTCTTCGCCAAGTCGGAAGCGACCTCGTTGCTCCGCGACGGTTGGTCCAAGAAGCGGGTGCTGGCGGCTTACTGCTCGGCCATGGCATTGCGCGTAGTGGGATTGCTGGAACGGATCGGTGTGGAGAAAGACTTCGCTATCACCGGCGGGATAGCCAAGAACTCCGGCGTAGTGATTCGGTTGGAGCGGCAGTTGGGTCTCAAGGCGCTGCAATCGAAGTATGACACCCAGATCGCCGGCGCCCTGGGCGCGGCCCTGTTTGCCAAGACGCTGGTCGAAAAAAAGCGGAAGCAGGCAGTATGAAAGCCAACTACGGATACATGGACGGCAGTGGCGAGTATTATATAACCATCGATACCGACCCTTGCAACGATTGCGCGGACCATCCCTGTGTCAGCGCCTGTCCGGTCGGGATGTTCGAGATAATCGTCGATGACTACGACGATGAAGTCGCCGCCATCAAGGAAGAAAACCGCAAGAAGGTGAAGTACGACTGCGCACCATGTAAGCCGGTAACCGACCGACCGCCACTGCCGTGCGTGAAGGCTTGCCCGGCGGACGCAATAACGCATTCGTGGTGAGAGTGTTGTGCTGTCGGAACGTGCTGTCGGGTGTCTCTGCCCGACACCCATCGCGCTTCGTAGGAAGTGTCAGGCAGAGACGCCTGACACCATTTAGGTGCGGAGTTCATGTGCCCGGCAATTGTCAAGAGGTTATCCTATGAGCCTGCCAGCGAAAGTAATGAAACGTGCTGTCGGGTGTCTCTGCCCGACAGCCATCGCACTGTGCCCGGCAGATGCCTACATCTGCCGCGGTGGAACACACGCCGGCCTCTGGCCAGCCCTCGGAAGGGGGGAATATTCACGGCGCGCGAAGCGCGAAGAACAGGCTTGCCTGTCACCCTGAGCGGAGTCGAAGGGTGACATACTTTCAGAGAGATGACCATCATGCTTCGACTCCGCTCAGCATGACGCCAGGGTGCCCCACCGCTCTGCGATGGGATCGAACAGTAACCCAGGGCAAGCCCTGGGGCACCGAAGACATAATGTTCATGGACAGGTAGATAATGACAGACATTTCCATTGCTATCGACGGACGTACCATCGAGTGCACGTCGGGGATGACTCTTCTCGAAGCAGCCGATGCGGCGGAGATATATATCCCCCGGCTGTGTCATCACCCCGGTCTTCCTCCGACAAGCAAGGTTACCTGGTCGGAGGTTGTCTACCAGGTCGATCACAAGATAGAGTGTGAAATATCGGCGGAAAAGACTGATGATGACGGACACTGCAACCTTTGCCTGGTCGAGATCGAAGGGGTCCCCGAACCGGTGAACGCCTGCCTCACCACGGTTGAAGCCGGGATGGTCATTCACACCGACAGCGATGCCGTAACCCGGCGTCGCAAGGAAAATCTTGCCAAAATCCTGGCCAGCCATCCGCACGCCTGCCTCACTTGCGCCCAGAAGCAAGGATGCAGCCGCGTCGATTGCTCCTCCGATGTTCCGGTCGATGAGCGATGCTGCAAACTGCTGGGCAATTGCGAACTGGAAAAGGTAGCCGACTTCATCGGTATTCCCGGCGACACGCCCAAGTATGTACCAAAGCAGTATCCGATCGATAAAGATGGTCCGCTCATCGAACGTGACTTCAATCTGTGCATCGGTTGCCTGCGCTGCGTGCGCGTATGTCGCGACGTCAGAGAAGCCGATGTCCTCGGGGCCGTCTGGAAAGACGACCGCGCCTGGGTCGGCACACTCAATGGCGAGGGGTTGAAAGAAGCAGAGTGCCGCTTCTGTGGCGCCTGCGTGGAGGTATGTCCCACTGGCGCGGTGATGGAGAAAGAAGGTATCGCGAAGACCCTACCGGATGCAGCCGCCTCATGTACCTCCGCCTGCCGG
>DAOVOW010000095.1 GCA_030629485.1 bacterium | reverse complement strand
TTAGATCATCACTGGAGGTGAGAATGAATGGGAACAGGAAAGAATTCCAGTTAGTGAAAAACACTTGAATGGCCAGCACGGCCAGAGCCGGTCGGCACAACGGCATCACAATAGTAAAGAGAATCCGCAGGTCGCTGGCTCCGTCCATGCGGGCAGCTTCTTCCATCGACGGCGGAATCGTCTCAACGTACTGCTTAACCAGGAAGATTCCGATGGGGTTCACCAGAAACGGCAGGATCAGCGCCCAGTAGGAGTCATAGAGCCCGGCCTTCATCATCAGCACATACAGTGGGATGATGATGATATGGGCAGGAATCATTAACACGACGATAACGGTAACGAACAGGAGCTTGTTGGAAAGCATCCGGAATCGCGCCAGACTATAGCCGGTCATGAAACAAAAGACGATATTGCCCAGCGTCACGCTCAATCCCACCAGTGCGGAGTTGAACAGGTTACGTCCCAGTCCGGCCTGGGTGATAAGATCGATGTAGTTATCCAGAGTGAAACCACCCGCCAGCCAGCCGGACCCGGCCACACTGCCGGCAACATCCATAATCGAAACTCGAAACATCCACAAGAGCGGGTACGACATCACGACCAGGATCAACCCCAAGCCCAGATAGCGCAACAGATTGATTCCTGTCCGGCGCGATGTCACCACAGTGCCCGCCTCCGTCGCAGCAGCACAAACTGCACGATCGAGAACATGGCTATGATGACAAACAACAGATAGGCCGCGGCCGATGCGTATCCGAATCTGAACTGAGTTTGCAGACCCTGCTCATAGATGAAATAGACGGCTGTGGCTGTGTCGAACTTGCCTTTGGTCATTACGAAGATCTCAACAAACACTTGAAACGATTTGATGGAGTTGATCACGATGATAAAAAGCGCCACCGGCCGAAGCAGCGGCAGCGTGATCGACCAGAAACGTCGCCACCAACCAGCGCCGTTCAACTCGGCGGCTTCGTATAATTCATCGGGGATAGCTTTGAGGCCGGCCAGGAATATCAGCATGTAATATCCCACCGACATCCAGACGTCCATGGCCATGATCGAGTACAGGGCGGTTGCCCGGTCAAACAGGAAACCATGTTCCGGCGGCGACAAACCGGCGAATCGGGCCAACAGGGCAATATAACCACCGCGTTGGTAGAGGTTGGTGAAAATCAGCGCTATTACCACCATCGAGGTGACCGATGGGAGAAAGAATCCGGCCCGAAACAGTCCACGACCCTTGAAACCACGACTGACAAACAGCGCCAGGGCGAGGGCGATTACGGTGGTCACGGGAATCGTGCCGAGGACAAAGACAAAGGTGTTTTTGAGGGCGGAGAGGAAATTGTCGTCAGCCGCCAACTCGCGGTAGTTGTCCCAGCCGATCCAATCGAAATCTGTCGCCAGCAACCGATAGTCGCTGAATCCCATTATCAGGGAATAGAGAAGCGGGAACAACCAGAAAAGAATGAACGTAACAAGCCAGGGCAGCGAAAGAATCAGGCTGTTCGATCGGCTCAATCTCATTTTTGCTTTAGCTCTGCGATCTTTTGCCGCGCCTGGCGCAACGCCTCCGCCGGCAGGCCGGATCCAAACAGCGCTTCCTCGACCGCTTCTTCGATAGCGTTCTCGATATAGACCCAGTCCGGATCGACCGGGGGATGTCTGACCATCGACATCTGCTTGATAAATGTCTGGAGGTGCAGGTTGGTCTGGAAATAGTCATCCTGCTGCGCTTGTTTGCTGGATGGGTTGGCCGAACGATTGGCCTTACAGAAGCGAACCTGGGCCTCAGGCGAGGTCACGAAATCGATCAGCTTCATCGCCGCCTCGGCTTGATCCGATGCAGCGTTGACAGCAAGGAACTCACCTCCCTGAAACGACCGCCCTGGGAATTTCAGCCCCGGGAAAAGGGTCGACACAAGATTGATATTCCGTTGTTCGAGTTCGATTCGTTTCAGCAGCCAGTCACCGGAGATAAGGAAACCGATCTTGCCGTCCAGGAATGCGTCTTCGATCCCGCGCTGGTTGGCCACATAGCCACAGGAATCATGCAGTTCTTTGTAAAGCTGGAGCGCTTTGATTGCCTTGTCCGATGACAACACACAGTAGCGTTTGTCATCGGTGAATATCTGCGCACCCTGGGACCAGAAGAACGGCAAGTATTTCTTATAGAGACGATGTTTCTCGGCGGCATTTGACCCCCACCCGTAGATTTCTTTGTCCAACGCCGTGATCTTAAAGGCAGCCTGTTTGAACTGGTCCAGGGTAGCGGGTGCAAACTCAGGGTTGTACCCCGCACGAGTCAGTAAGTCGCGGTTGGCGAACATTACCCTCGTACCGAGTATCCAGGGCTTGGCGTACAGCCGTCCTTCGTAGGTGGCCATCCCATAACCTTGAGACTCGTTGCTATCCGGCGACAGATGCTCACTGAGGTCTCGAAGGTGACCGGTGGCCGCGAACTGCGCGATCCAATCCGAACCGAGTTCCAGTACATCCGGACCGGTCCCGGAAGCCAGAGCAATTACGATCTTTTCATGACCGTTAGCCCAGGTGAGGTCGGTCAGTTTTACTTCGATGTCGGGATTGGCTTTTTCAAAATCATCGACGATCGCCCGGATAGTCGGTTTCACACTTGGATCGGTCCAGAACTGCCACCATTCGATAGTCGTCTTCGCAGCAACATGTGAACCGGTCACAATTAGAGCCAGTAATGTAAGCAGACATATTCTAAACATATTTCCTCTCATTCAAACAGTGTCATCTGAGCCAAGGATAGGCGTCCGGTGTCGCCCGGTCAACGAAAAAGTTGTTGACCGGACATACCGCCGGCAGGTACTTGTCAACGTGCATTTCTGTTACATCATAGCGACTGTCGCAAACGATCCTGGTTGGTTCGATGTCGAGCGGCTGCCGACTCTCATCGTAGCGGTTATAGCTATCGCCATTGTCCTCTATACCACCTACCACCGTTCCAGCCGTGAGAAGTTCAAAGTTCGCGAGATCCCCGCGCTCAAAGCAGTGGAGGAGGCTATAGGACGAGCGACAGAGATGGCGCGGCCGCTTCTGTACACACCGGGGTGGGGGGGAGACATCCAACGACCAACGACAATTGCATCCCTGAACATGCTGGCGCATGTTGCCGAAAAGACGGCCCGGTATGACTGCCGCCTCGTCTTTCCTACCCACGATCCCGTGATAATGACCGTAGCTCAGGAAGTAGTGAAGGAAGCGTACATCCGCGCCGGGTACCCCGACCGGTTCCGGCAGGAGGATATCTCATACGTATCCTCATCGCAATTCGCCTACGCCGCCGGTGTCGACGGTATGATCAGCCGACTGAAACCTGCATCCATTTTCCTGCTGGGTACTTTTGAGGCTGAGTCATTGATCCTGGCTGAGACGGGCAATAGTATTGGGGCCATCCAGATAGCGGGCACCGACTCCACCATACAATTGTCGTTCTTCATCGTTGCGTGTGATTACACTTTGATCGGTGAAGAACTGTTTGCCGCCTCCGGCTACTTGTCCGGCGACCGGTCGATTCTGGCCTCGGTGAGGGCGCAGGATATACTGAAAGTTGTCATAATGCTCATCCTCATGGTGGCCACGGTCTGGTCCACGGTCACTTTCATGACCAACGGCTCAACAGATGGATGGTGGACTTTCTGATGGATCGCAAGATCGCTGTCGTGATATGTTTTGCCTTCGGGCTGGTGATGTTCGCTCAGTACTTCTCGGCCCACCCGCTGGCTCGCAGCGTCAATCAGACCATCGCCGATTACTGGCAGATCATATTCGCATTTGCGCTGATAGTTGGAGTCGTCGGTTTTCTAAACAACAATTTTCAGCAAGTCCGCAAGGGACAGGATAGACCCTTTCGTTTGTTGTCGCTGGCCGGCTTCGTGATCATGCCCGTGCTGGCCATGATCTGGGGCATCAAGACCGGCACGCCCTTTCTGTGGGTTTTCGAAAACGTTCAGGTGCCGATGCAGTCGACCGTTTTTGCACTGCTGGCTTTCTTTGTTGCCTCAGCGTCGTATCGCGGCTTTCGTGCGCGCTCCGTCCCGGCGGCTATCCTGCTTTCGGCAGCGTTGATCATTCTGGTCAGCCGCAGCTTCGCAACAGGACCGCTCTCCGACTGGCTGCCGGGAGTGGCCGAGTGGATTCGCAATAATCCCTCGATGGCGGCACGCCGCGCGATTCTTATCGGTATCGGCCTCGGCTCGTTGACAACGTCGTTGCGAGTAATTCTGGGAATCGAACGAACCTGGCTGGGAGGTGGGAAGTGATGCGTCTCGAAACCCGCCACTGGATCTTCGCGGGTCTCTTTTTGCTGATCGGCGTCACGCTGGTTTCGGGGATAAAGCTCGATTTGCCGGTCTCGCCGGACACTCAGCGAATGTATGATCTCATTGAGAAATTGCCGGATGGTTCGGTCCTGCTCGTTTCCTTCGACCATGAGGCTTCCTCCTTGCCCGAAATCCAGCCGATCGCGCGGGCGTTGCTGCGCCACGGTTTCGAACACAAGCTGCGCCTGGTGGGGTTGGCTCTGATGGCCGAAGGAACGGCCATTGGATACCGGCTAATGTGCGAAACAGCCGAGGAGTTTGATGCCGAGTATGGAACCGACTATGTCTTTCTCGGCTTCAGACCACAGTACATCGCGGCCATCCTATCGATGGGAGAATCAATCAAGGCGACCTTTCCGGAAGACTACCTGGGTCGACCGTATGACAGTTTGGCTCTCATGCGCCCACTTGGCAACTATAGCGACGTCGCAGGAGTCCTCTCGATTGCCGATGGTTCCTTCACGACCCACTGGATGGAATACGGTGGCCGCTACAAACTGAAAGTGCTGGCCGGCGTGACAGCGGCTATGGTTACGACCTATGATCCGTACCTCGCATCCGGACAAATGCAAGCAATGGTCAGCGGGCTTCGCGGCGCGGCGGAGTACGAAACTCTCATCGACCGAATTGGCGGGGGAGCGCGTGGCATGTTGGCCCAGACGTCTGCCCACCTGTATGTCATCCTGCTCGTGATTCTTGGAAACGTATCGTATTTCCTGAAGCGACGGAGGGCGAACTGATGGACATCGGTACCGCGGTCGCAGGCCTTCTCACCCTGGCCATATTGACATTCCTTTACCGCGATAATCCGATCTACAAAATGGCCGAGTCATTGCTGATCGGCGTCTCCATCGGCTATGTCCTCGTCATAACCTGGTCGTCGACTCTGATGAGTCTGTTGTTCACCCCCTTGTTGACTGACGGTCGAGTCTGGTTGATAGTGCCGTTGCTGTTCGGATTGATGATGTTCGGCCGCTTCCATAAACGGACATTGTTCCTGTCTCGTTTTCCCATCGGTGTGATGATCGGCTCCGGAGCGGGCATAGCCATCCCGGTGATGCTGGAGCAAAGGACACTCAAGCAGATGACGGCCACAGTGATGCCGCTGGTGACAGAGTCCGGCTGGCCGGATCTATCGGCGCTTGTGGTCCTGCTTGGAGTACTGACCACACTGTGCTATTTCTACTTCAGCCGCGAGCACAAAGGAGCTTTTGGCATCGCGGCCAGGATTGGTACCTGGTTCCTGATGATTTTCTTCGGCACCACGTTCGGCTATATGGTGATGTCGCGCATGTCGACCTTCATCGGACGCATGGAATTCCTTCTTACCGATTTCTTTCAACTTACCGGATGAGATGTGAGCGTCAGGTATGAAATGCCCTCGATGCAAATCCACGATGAAAGAACTCAAACGATCATTTCATAAGCAACGCAAGTGGGTCTGTGCCAAATGCGGATACGTCCGGTTCCAGCAGATCGGAAAGAAAACAGGTGGATAATCATCGAACCCGTAACATACAGGGTACACACGGTACACACGTCGTGAAACAAACATGAACGATACATTGCTGCTGTGGGCGGCAGACGTCCTCGTCTGCCCCTTGATTACCTTGGATACCTTCTTCAAACGGGCAGACCGGGAGGTCTGCCGCGCACAACATCATGGGTTCTCGGAAGGTTCCTTTCGCAGGAATAACAGTGGTGAAATGACGCGCGTAGCGCGAAAAAGTGGCTTGCCACTGGATGCCCGCCTTCGCGGGCATGACAAATTTGGTAGGTTCCAGATATGATGAAGCTCTTTTTTAACAGCCTACAAGCATACAGGGTAAACACTGTGCACACATCGTGAAACAAACATGAACGATATATTGCACAACACCGGGTCGGCTGATATCCGAATCGGCACGTCAGGTTACAGTTTCGACGATTGGCGCGGTCCGTTCTATCCGGAGGAAACCGCCAAGGGAAAGATGCTGGATCATTATGTGAAATTCTTCCGCACGGTCGAGATCAACTCGACCTATTACCGCATCCCCCATCCGGCCGTCATGGCTAACATCGCCAGGAAGGCTCCTGACGGTTTTGATTTCATGGTTAAGGTTCCGCAGTCGTTCACCCATCGCCGCACTGAGCTTGAGACCGATCTGGCGAATTATCTCGAAGCTCTCAAGCCGATGGCGGAGTCGAACAAGCTGGCCGGTTTACTGGCCCAGTTTCCATATTCATTCAAGTTCAGCGCCGACGGATTGGACTATCTGTCATTATGCCGAGAGGCGCTGCGCGATCACAACTTGTTTGTCGAGTTTCGACATGCATCGTGGGTCAATCGCACCATGTATGAACGTTTGCGCGCTGAGGGAATCGGGTATGTCTGCGTTGATGAACCGTCGCTGTCGGGACTGCTGAAACCGGACCTGTTTGCTACCACCAACACAGCCTATATTCGTCTGCACGGTCGCAACGCCGAGCAATGGTGGAACGGTGGCGCTCTGAGATATGACTACAAGTACTCTGAGGACGAGCTTCGCGAGTGGAAAGCAAAGATCGAGAAGCTGATCGCCAAGAAAAAGGTCGACCGCGTTTATACGTTCTTCAATAACTGCCATCAGGGTCAGGCCGCCGGTAACGCCACCGACTTTGCGGGCATGTTTCAATAGGCAGCGCGCACGCTGTGTGGTTTTTTCTTGATTCGTGTCGCCCGGGACTGTATCATCACCAGCCATAATGCTGCTGACGCTGGACAACATCTGTAAGAGTTTCGGTGATACCGTCGCCGTGGATCACCTGTCGCTTCAAGTGCCTGAGG
>DAOVOW010000300.1 GCA_030629485.1 bacterium | reverse complement strand
GGCCACGAAGCCGGTAATGTGGTCCTGCGCAATCTATCCGCTATCACCAAGGCATGTATCCGCGACGTCGATATATTCGCGCGCTACGGCGGGGAGGAGTTTGCTGTTATTCTGCCTCAGACCGGTCTGATCGAGGCTAAGAAGATTGCTGAGAGGATTCGCGCTCAGATTGAAGCAGCCTCTATCGATGCCGGGGCCGCCCAACGGGTCAAGGTGACGGTGTCGGTCGGCGTCAGTTCCTTCCCCGAGAACGGCAAATCTCACGAAGAACTGGTCTCGGTGACCGATCAGGCGCTCTACCGAGCCAAAGGTGAAGGACGGAATCTGGTTTGTTCCATTTAGATAGAAAACAACGAATGAATACCGTAGTAGGGTAACAGATAACATGCAGGATACGCTCAAACAAATCGGGCAGTTTTTTCTGATCGGTTTCGAGGGTTCGAGACCACCGAGCGATTTTCTGGACTTCATTGCCGAAGAGCAGATCGGCGGAGTCATCCTGTTTGAAGAAAACTGTGCCACGCACCAACAAGTCAGCGACAACATCGAACGCATCCGCTCACAGTTCAAACAGGGGGCCACACCATTTATTGCCGTCGATCAGGAGGGTGGTCGGATCTGCCGGCTGCGCCAGGCGCCGGCAGAGTTTCGGGCCGCATCAGATTATGCCAGCAACCATGAACTGGAGCATTTCGCGGAGGACTATTATCGTGCTGCCACCTTCATGGAGTCGGTCGGGATTAATCTCAACCTGGCTCCGGTTGCCGACATCCACCTGCACTCTGCCAATGAGTGTCTCAAGGATCGCTGTTTCGGCGACAGCGCCCAGGAGGTGGCGCCGTTTGTGGAAAAGGCAGTCGATGTGGCCAGAAAATCAGGCCTGCTCTCCTGCCTCAAACATTTCCCCGGCCTGGGCGCGGCGGTGGTCGACCCTCACCGGGAAACGCCGGTGGTCGACTACGACGAACTCATCTGGCGGCAGCGCGAGATGATTCCGTTCGCCGCCGGGATAGAACGCGGCGCCGATATGGTGATGACTACGCACCTGCGCATGGAGGCATTTGGAGACGAGATCGTGACCGGCTCCAGGAAGATCATTAACTCGTTGCTTCGACAGATGCTCGCCTTTGACGGTCCCGTGATCACCGACGATCTGACTATGGCGGGCGCAGCCGCGCTGGGAAATGTCGGCCAACGGGCGGTGGCGGCCTTCAACGCCGGTCATGATATCCTGCTGTTCGGCCGTGACTACGAGGCGGCTATGCAAGCCTACGATTTTTTCTGTGATGCGGTCAATAGTGGCGATATCGACCGAAGACAACTGCAGGCGTCGTTAAGTCGTGTCTCGGGAATCAAGTTCAAGCTGGACAGATACACCGTGCGTTAGTTTCATGAAGTATGTATCTGGCCCGAATAGTCAACCGAAAGCAACTGACCATGCTGGGTCTGAACTCCGGAACCTCGGCCGACGGACTGGACATGGCGGTGGTGAAAATTCGACGGTCGACTCGCGGTGTCAGTGTGAAATACCTGGCCGGATACGAACAGAAGTTCAGCGGTGCGATGAGGGAGTTGGTACACCAAATGGCCGATTCCGACATGGTAACGTTGGAAGATGTGATCGAACTGGACAACCTGCTGGGAAACTTTTTCGGTCGAACGGCGCGGTCGTTTATCGAGCGGCTGGAACGTCAGAGAATGAAGGTTGACGTGATAGCTTCGCACGGTCAAACAGTTCGTCACAGACCTGAGAAGGTCCGACTGCTGGGCAAATGGATCCATGGAACAATGCAGTTGGGTTCGCTTGATCGTATCGCTGCGGCCACCGATCGAATAACCGTGGGCGATTTTCGGCAGGCTGATATCGCCGTGGGAAACGAAGGTGCCCCCATCACCACCGGCGCCATGCAGCGGCTGTTTGCCGTCGAGCAGCACTCGCGGTTGATGGTCAACATCGGAGGCATGGCCAACTACTTCTATTTCCCAGCCAAAGATTCTCCGCTGAAAATATCCGCTGCCGACTGTGGACCGGGCAACAGCCTGTGCGATCTCCTGAGCCACCGCCTGTTTTCACAGCCTCACGACTCCCGTGGGCGCATCGCCGCCTCCGGTCGCCTCCACAACGAATTGTTCGCCCTGCTGACCTCAGACGACTTCTTTTCCGGGCGGATCGTATCCACCGGCAGAGAACGTTTCGGTGCTGCCAAGGCCGATTCTATCATTGCGTTCGGAAGGTGGTACCGCGCAAAAAAGGCTGACCTGATGAGAACGGCGGCGGAACTGACAGTGTACGGTATCTCGCACAAGCTCCGACCGCTGGTAAACGGCGACCATACCCTGACAAATTTGTATTTGACCGGCGGCGGACGACGAAACATCTTCTTTGTACGACGGCTTGGGCAACTCCTGCCTGAGTTGACAATTCGATCGGCCGATGAACTCGGATTCGATGCTGACTTCATCGAAGCGGCTGCTTACGCCGTGATGGGAGAGGCCTGCCTTCGTGGTGAAGCGTTGCCGACAACGACAACAAACAAGCAGGCCGATCGGACGCGACCCGTTTTGGGAAGAATAGCACAGCCTCCCCATCGGGACGTCCGGATGTCGGCTGTAAGGCGAAAAGGATGACGTTGAAAAGGATGGTTCGGATGATTGCCCGTATCGGGACAGCGGTGTTGGTAGTAGCTCTGGTCTTCAGTTGCGCTACCGTGCCGCTACTGAGGGATGAGAGTTCGTCCAATGTTATGCGCGTACCATTCGTGCGCGTGTTACTGGACGAAAGCCAGACGGAGGTTACAATCGGGGCCGACCGCCAGTTCGCTATCGAGTGTCTTCAGGGCGATCAGCAGGAAATCTACTACTCCAACCAGCCGGTCACTATCATCAACCACCGACGGACGCTCACGGTTGAGAACAAGAATAACACACCTCTGAGAGAGGGACTCGACGAGGTCAACATAATTCCCCGCGGCCCCGGCAATCGGCTGCAACTGGACCGTTACCGATACCGCGGCATTATGAAACTGTTGCCGACGGGACAGACGGTCCAGTTGATCAACATCGTCTACATGGAAGATTACCTGCGCGGAGTGGTTCCCCCGGAGATCGGCAAGCGCACCGACAGTGAAATCGAGGCGGTCAAGGCTCAGGCGGTGGCGGCGCGCACCTATGCTCTGGCTCATCTGCAGCAGTATCCGGCTGAGGAATACGACATGAAGTCGAGTATCATGGATCAGATCTACCAGGGGATGACGGTAGAAAACAGGCTGACCAATCGTTCTATCGACGCCACCGCCGGACAGGCGATCACTTTCGACGATCAGTTCATCAACGCCTACTACCACTCCACCTGCGGCGGCATGACCGACGATATCGAAAGCGTCTGGGACCGCAAAGAGACGCCCTATCTAAAAGCTGTGGAAGACTCCGGCGCCTGCTCCTGGTCCAAGTACTACACCTGGAAAGAGGTCTTCACCGAGCGGCAGTTACGGGGACGGATTGAGCAGTACCTGTCCAGCGATCGCGGCCGTGATATGGTTATCGGACGCATAACCGGTGTTGAATTGTCGGAGCGCACACCCGGCGGAAGAGTGATGACATTTATCGTGAAAACGGCCAGGGAAAAATACCGGTTCAAGAAGGATCGTATCAGATGGGTAATCGGGCGCACTTCCAATCCGGACTTGATCTTGCCGTCGGATCGGTTCGACGTGGTGATTGGTCGCGATGCCTCCGGGCAACTCGAATCGGTCACCTTCAAAGGGCGGGGGTATGGACACGGGGTCGGCATGTGCCAATGCGGCGCTATCGGGCTGGCCCG
>DAOVOW010000008.1 GCA_030629485.1 bacterium | reverse complement strand
CGGAAAACACCCGCGCGATCTGAAGATCGCACGGGCACAAAAGGGTGGTCTGCAACTGGTTTGTCTGTCAATCAGAAACGGCTAACAGCACGCGTACTATCAGGTCTGGAACAGATACTGCAACTTCATGAAGAACCGTCTGGAATTCAGGTTCCAATGAGACCCGTACGGCGTTCCACGCGAAGTGAACCTGTCATATTCGCGGTAATCGTAAGTTGAGCCGACATAGAAAACCGAAAATGGGCTGAGTCGGTACGTGATCAAGGGATCAATGTTCCAGGCCCTTATTCCATTGTTGTACTGTACCACCAGGCGCAGCGACAGTTCGCGATTAGCCTGGAGGCTTACGCGCGCACGCGCGATATACTGGCTGAACAGTTCCTCGTCAGTAGCCGCGTCGGTGCTGCGCAGGTAGCGGAAGGTCGGCTCGATAATCAGCCGGTCGATCGGTTTGAGGTTCAGCGAAGCATACACACTGGTTTCGTTACCTTTGGCGCCATCAAACCGGGCAATCCCGACGCCCCGACTGAAGTTGAGATTGAAGCCCAGTTGATTCCAGGGGTGACTGTACAGGCCGAAATCCGCCGACCAAAGATTGTTGAAATCCACAGCCCCCCAGACCTCATTGCTATGATTGAAACCAAAGTTAAAACCGGTCTGCGCTATCCGGGTCCGCGCGCCGAGGTTCAGTCCATACTGCCTCTGCTTCTTGACGCCGTCGAAGTTCCACTTCTGATGAACATAACTGCTGGGCGTGATCGACTCGAAGATCGTTTTGTCTAAGTTGATCTCGTACCACGTGTTCAGCGTAAGGTTGCGATAGTTGACCCACGGGTCATATCCGGTCTGCGTTCGATAGGACGGATCGACCTGGTTGTAATCAAGGGCGAAATTCCAGTGCCGGGCATTGCGCTTGAATCGGGTGATGAACGCGCCCCCATAAAACGATTCCCCGTCAAAGACAAGCGTCTTGCTGCCGTTGTCGAACGTATACCCCTGCAGCCCGTCGGTTTCGCCCGCCTCGTTTGCCTCCTGAGTGTGGCTCATTAGGAACTGGCCGTCGATCGAGTAGTTGCGCGACAATCGGATATCGCCGTCGATTGCGAAAATGGTTCCGGAGCCGTCATCCTCAAAGCGACGGTCGCTGACCATGAGTCCGACCTGGGTGTCCTCGCCGAGCCGCCGCGTGGCTCTGAGCACGTTGACTACACTCCGGCCGGTGTTGACGACAATCGAGGCCTCGTCGAGGGGAATCATGTATGGACTGTTCTCGTCGATGGCTGTCAGGAAACCGATACTGGTTTTGTCCATACGGCCGGTGAGCTTGACGACCAGTTGCGGATCATATACTGTGCGCGTATAGAACGAGTTGAACAGGGTTCGGAAGATGTCGCTCCCCTCCTGGAAAAACGGCCTGCGCTCAGGAAAGAGCAGGGCGATTGTAGTGTTGACATCGATCTGCGCAGCGTCGGCCTCGATCTGGCTGAAGTCGGGGTTGAGGGCCGCTTCTATTGTCACACTGGACGATACGGCGTACTTGGCGCTCAGCGATGGATCCCCTTCTCCCTTGTGGTCGGCGAAATGGGAGTCAGGGTCTCGGCTGTCCACCAACCCGGAGTGCTGGTTGACGACCAGAGCCGGCATGATTTCCAGACCCCTGCCGGGTTGAACATTGGCAATACCCTCGACCGTGCCCCACTGGCAAACCCAACACTGTTCATTACGATCATAGGCCGCCCATGAGTACTGCTTGAAACTCTCACGGGGACGATTGCGCCAGAAGTCGATCTTCCAGTTTTGTACGTCCTGATTGGGGAAGCGCATGCTGGCAAACGGCACCGCGATTTCAACCTGATAGCCGGAATCAGTGATTTGAGCCGCCGATTGCCAGATGAGATCGAAGCTGGCATCCTCACCGCCGACACTCGACCATAGCCGGTCTTTCTGAACTCCGTACGGATTCACAAAGAACTCGTAGGCCCAGGAGGCGTCGCCATAGGTGTCGATCAACAAAACGACGGCATCATCACTGCCGAACTGATCACGCTGGCACATGGTGGCCCGAATGGCGTCGGGATCGTCATGACAGAAAAAGGCCACGTATAAATGATCGTCATCATAGGTCAGGAACGCTTCAGTTCTCACATCCGGTTCGGTCATGTCCCCGGGATACCGTTCCACGAACATGTCGGTCCGACCGGCCGACTGCCACCCGGCGTCGTCCAGCGAGCCGTCGATCTTGATCGGCTCGGTCGTCCGTTCAATCTTCAGTTTCGGATTGAAGACCGGCTCCCAGTTCTTTGTCGCCAACGCCGGATCGGCGCCTAACATCATTCCAACCACCGTCAACCCCAGACAGCCCATTACGGCGATAGATACCTGCTGTCTCAAGACACAAATCCTTTCAGTTGCAAATACCACACACAACAATACCCTGCCACGCAGTGACTGCGCGTTGATATGCCACCCCATCCAACCCTGCAATTGGAATCCCAGAGCGTGGCAAGCGGCTATGCACGCCTGTCTAGATTTGTTTACGAGAGTCGGTGCTACTTGTTGTGAAAAAAATGACCTTCTTGTCCTCGTACCAGCGATTGGCCACTTCGGGATGGACCGATGTCCGAAAGGGGTCCGACAAGGGCGTCTGCCGCCCACATCTACAGAATGAACTATAGCCCCCGGATCCCATTACCCGAGGCGACCTTAGTATACGATGGTGAGTTGGGCGGGGTCAGCAGGGCCGACGCTCAGCCCGCCTTTTTCTTGTTCTTGGCGTGGGTGGTGATCTTCGGTTTGGCGCCGTCCTTGACGGTGTCGGCGCCGATGACCACTTCGGCCACTTCAGGCATCGATGGAACATCATACATGATGTCCAGCATCGCTTTTTCGAGAATGGAACGAAGGGCACGAGCGCCGGTCTTTCGTTCCAGGGCAATCTTCACGGCAGCCTCCAAAGCCTTCTGCTCAAAGTGGAGCTTGACTCCTTCCATCTCGAACAACTGCCTGAACTGCTTGGTCAGAGCGTTTTTCGGTTGTGTGAGGATATCCATGAGGGCGGCCTCGTCCAGGTCCTTCAGCGGTGCCGTAACCGGCAACCGCCCGACTAACTCCGGAATCAGACCATAGCTGATGAGATCGACCGGCAGCACGTGGTCAAGAATCTCAGCCGAGTCCATTTTGATGTAACGCTGCTCGGACTCGAAGCCCATCGTTTTCTTGCCGATCCGACGTGCCACTATCTGCTCCAGGCCGTCGAAGGCGCCACCGCAAATGAAAAGAATGTTCGATGTGTTGATCTGTACAAACGCCTGCTCAGGATGTTTGCGCCCGCCCTTGGGTGGGATATTGGCCACCGTTCCTTCGAGGATTTTCAACAGTCCCTGCTGCACCCCTTCGCCGGAGACATCACGCGTAATCGACGGGTTGCCCTCTTTGCGGGAAATCTTATCCAACTCATCGATATAGATGATACCACGCTCGGTCTGCAACTGGTTGAAATTGGCCGCTTGATAAAGCCGGACCAGGATGTTCTCAACATCCTCGCCCACATAACCGGCCTCGGTGAGAACGGTGGCGTCGGCAATTGTAAACGGCACCTTGAGAAACTTGGCCAGCGTGCGCGCGATAAGCGTCTTGCCGGTACCGGTAGGGCCAAGCAGGAGGATGTTGGATTTCTCCAACTCGATATCGTCAGATTTCGACTTTTTGTCGCTCAGACGCGCTTTAGCCTGAGCGTTGATCCGCTTGTAATGATTATAGACCGCCACTGCGACAGTCTTCTTGGCCTGCTCCTGCCCGATTACATACTGGTCGAGGAAGTTCTTGATCTCCGCCGGGATCGGAATGCCGACGATCTCCTCCTGGACACCTGCCTCCGGCGCGTTTAGCAACAAGTCGTTACAGAGCTCAACGCATTCATCACAAATGAATGACTCATAGCCGGAGAACAGGCGGCGAACCTGTCCCGCCGGTTTGCCGCAAAACGAACAACGGCGTGGAACTCTTGTTTGGTCGTTTTTCTTCGGCATGGCTTCCTATGGTTAACCTTTTAGTCTAACGTGTCCGATCCAATCGACGACATAAACGCCGACGATCACCTATTTCTTTTCACGGTCAAAGTCGTAGACTTTGTCAATCAAACCGTATTCTTTGGCTTCCTCAGGAGCCATGAAGAAGTTACGGTCGGTGTCTTTCTCCACCACTTCCAACGGCTGGCCGGTATGTTTCACCAACAATTCGTTCAGACGTTTCTTGGCCTTGGCGAACTCTTCAGACATGATAACGATATCGGATACCTGTCCCTGTGCGCCGGCCATCGGCTGGTGAATCATCACGCGGCTGTTGGGCAGGGCGGCCCGCTTCCCTTTGGTCCCGGCCGCCAGCAGAAAAGCTCCCATTGACGCCGCGATCCCCATACAGGTCGTGGCGATATCCGGCTTGATAAACTGCATGGTGTCATAAATGGCCATTCCGGCTGTGACTGAGCCGCCCGGTGAGTTGATATAAATACAAATGTCCTTATCCGGGTCCTCCGCCTCCAGAAACAGCATTTGAGCAATGACCAGACTGGCCATCTGATCCTCGATCGGCGTGCCGATAAAGATGATTCTGTCCTTCAACAATCGGGAGAAAATGTCGTAGGCGCGTTCGCCTCGACTGGTCTGCTCTACCACCATCGGTACCAGATGATTTGAACTAATACTGTTACCCATCAGGTCTTCCCTAAATCTAACGGTGCTATGTCTTCGTTGCTTGCTTCTCTTGCGTGGTAAGCTTGGCTTTGTCGACCAGGAAATCAAGCACTTTCTCTTCCAGGATCGAGTCACGAATATCCGCAATCGATCCAGACCGATTGAGTGCTTCCTTGGCCTGCTCCACGCTCATCTTATAGTTATCGGCAAACCTCTTGATTCGTTCTTCGATATCTGACGGCAGGACTTCGATATTTTCCTGCCTGGCGAGGTAGTTAAACAACAGGTTCCAGCGGATAGTCCCGACGCCGACATCATGATAGGAACGACGAACTTCCTCTTCGTCGGTATCCTCATGACGCTTCTTGAAATCCTCAACTATATTATTAAGGTATTCGTCGACCAGACCATCAGGGATTGGGACCTCGTTCTGGCGGCAGATTTGCCCTATAATCTGACTCCGCTTGGCGCGGTTCTGATCCTGGACCAATCGAGCTTTGAGCTCATCACGAATCTGCATGCGCAGTTCCAGGGCGGTCTCCGCCTGTCCTGTCTGCCTGGCAAAGGCATCATCGAACTCCGGCAGGATGCGTTCTTTGACCTGCTTGACCCGGCAGTGATACTTCACCGTGGCGCCGGCGAAGGTGGCGTCGGGATAGTCCTTGGGATAGTTGACTTCGATTTCGGTTTCATCGCCGGGCTTCGCGCCCGTCAGTTGTTCCTTGAACTCCCGCACCGTAACCGGATTGCCCAGGTCGATTTCCTGATCGGCGAAGTTGTCACCGGACAGAACCAGCGACGGGTCATGAAGTTTCTTAAGATCAGCCACCACCACATCGGTCGCTCCGGCCTCGCGGTCGACCGAACTCAGGTTGGAGAACCGCTTGCGCAGTCCTTCCACGAACTCGTCAAGGTCTTTGTCGCTGACCTCGATCTCCTCAACCGTGACCTCCAAACCGTCATAGACCACCTTGTCAATTTGTGGATACACTTCCACTTTGGCCGTATAGCTAAAGCCGCCGCCATCATCGTCGTAGCCGGCCTTGATGATGGTGGGATACGAGGCCACCCGCAGCGTCTCCTGCTTCACCGCTTCCGGATAGGAAGTGCGGATCAGGTCCTCGCTGACATCAGCGCGAACAGCGTCGCCATGCATTGTATGGATACGATTCATCGGCACTTTGCCTTTTCGAAAACCGTCGATCTGTGTATTCTTGCGAACCTCATCGAACTTGTTCTTCAACTCGCTTGCCACCCTCTCGGCCGGCAGATGCACCTTGACCTCGCGCATCAGTCCTTCGAGTTCTTTAACTTCAACCTTCACTCAGTTATACTCCAGTTTCAAAGCCGCAGCCGTTGCTGTTGGCCGCGATCATTAGTTCACGGCATTTTCTGGTGCGAAAGGGGGGATTCGAACCCCCATTCCTCGCGGAACTGGATCCTAAATCCAGCGTGTCTACCAATTCCACCACTTTCGCAACTGGCGCAGGGAATATACGGGTTTTGAAAATCAAGTCAATCAAAAGGGAATGGTCACATACCGGCACCCCACCAGGAGCGAACAGGCTGTGTCATAATACGGTTTCGCAGGGTCTTGATCTCGACGAAGTCGGGATTGTGATCCCGCGATTCTCGCTAAGGCGTTGTGAAACAGCAACCCCAGGAATCACCGGTTCACACGCTCGCCTTCGGGGAACGCAGGAACAGGTGAAACATACAATTGCGACAGAGCCTGGAAGCGCCTGGTGGGTTCTTCATGTTATCGATTAAATGAATACAAGATGGTATCAGCCGCAAAAGAACGGCCGATCGTAATATGCAAGAATCCGCTTGATATTACAATCCTATTGCTTATAATCCCCCGACGTGTGAAACGAATAGCTCCCTGCCGGGAACTACGGATGAAACACGCGCGTTGCCTGCATAGAACTGTCTCATTACTAAGGAGGAGACAATGAATTTCGATTCCGTTGACCAGATTCTGGCCTTTGCCATCCAGAAGGAACAGGAAGCCGCAGACTTCTACACAAATCTGGCTGAGAAGATGGATAAGAAACACATGAAGACCATCTTCCTGGATTTTGCTGAGGAAGAAAAACAGCACAAGGCCAAACTGGAAGCTGTCATCGAGGGCAAGGTGCTCCTGAAGTCCGAGGAGAAAGTTGTCAACCTTAAGATCGGTGATCATCTGATCGAAGTGGAGTCCAAGCCGGACCTGACTTTCCAGGACGCGTTGATAGTTGCTATCAAGAACGAAGCCAACGCCTACACGCTGTACAAAAGTCTGGCCGTGGCCACCGACGATGCCGGTCTGAGAGAGACCTTCCTCGGGCTGGCTCAGGAAGAGGCCAGGCATAAGCTGCGTTTTGAGGTCGAGTACGACGACTACGTCTACCAGGAAAACTAACTGACCGATAAATCCGTTCTTGGCCCGCTGCGCGGGCTTTGAAGCAACGACATGCCGCCTCAATCCGGGGCGGCTTGTCTTTGGATGCCGGCTGGGTTCAGGAGGGCGCTTCGTGGCCCTGCCGTCGTTGCCAGGCAGCGACCAGCCCGAATAACAGCGCCATAATGTACCCATCCTGGCCCCAGGTCCAGGCTCGCATGTAGAAGATAGTAAGGGCAAAGACTACCATGGCGATCGCTAGCGCACCGGCCACCTGGGTGTCTTGGGCGTCCAACGACCTTCCGAACTGACGATAGCCAACCTTCACTCCTCGCCACGCCAGCCACAACAGAGCCCCAGCGCCCAGCGGGCCCGTTTCAGCCAGCCAGTGCAGCACCACGTTATGCGGTGACATGCCGCCAATATAGTACCACACCGGCACCAACCTGATGTCGGGAAGAATCTGTGAGACCGCTTTGAAGTTTCCCATGCCGATCCCGGTAACCGGGTTCACCAGATAGGCCTTAATGGCTGCAGTCCATAGCACCACACGCAACGATACAGTCCCTTCAGGTCTGACCATTGAGTTGATCAACTCACCGATTCTCTCAAATGATCCTTGGAAGGCTGTCTCGCTCAACATAAGTACCACCAATGCCAGACCAACCAGCGGCACGGACAGCCAGAGTATGCTCCACCGGTTTGCCTTTTGCTGTCCCCGTTGCGCCTTGCGCGTCACCAGCCACATTAGGACAGGCAAGGCTACTAACACGGCTACCATCGGGGCGCGCGACTGCGTGCCCAGAATTGCAATGCCTATCACCAGACAGCAGGTACTATACAATAACCGCTCCCCTGGCCGGCTGGACCAGATCAGAAATGCAGCCGCCATCGGCAGCGCCGTCATGCAAAAGGTCTCCATCGGAAGCCAGGCCAGGCCGAAAATGCGGTGCTGACCGCCTTCGATCACAAGCGTTACGCAGTTGATTGTAGCCAGCACAACTACTATGAGCAGGTAAACCTGCACGATCCGCCGCACCCCGATTTCCTGCGCCATCTTGAAACTGACTCGATACGCCAAATAGATCACTATAACTCGCAAAGTAGGGGTGATGGTCAGACTACGGTCATGAGCCAGCACGATCGACATCAGGGCAGCGCCGATAAGGAGCATAAACGGTGCATCGAAACTCGTTCTGTGAACTTCTGTTCGCACACGCAACAGATAGTCTAGAACAATCGCCACAAGCAATATCAGGACGGCAAAGTCGGCTGGATTGATCAGCATTCCTCCCAGATGAGCCGGATAGAATAGACCCCCTGCTGCCATCCATATATAGAAACAGATTCTGGGGTTGGTTATAAGGAGCATGACTCCCAGGACAGCGAAGTAAAGGACGGCGAGAATTGGACGCGGTCCGGTAACGATCAGCAGCGCCGGAGAGAGTATTATGAGGGTCACAACGGCCGCTACCAGGTTGAAGCGGCGGCTTGTATCAGCCGGTGCATAAAGAGAATCTCCGGCGGCGTGAGTATCGTACATAACGGAGTAATGGTATGAAAATATCGTGTGAATGGCAACAGGCGGACTCGTTTTGGAGCCAGACGGCGTACGCGTTTGTTTTCTTTGCCGCACTCATCGTGAGACAGTTCCACCGTCACCAATCGGCTTTGGTGTCAGATGGTCCCCGATGACTCCGTGGGGAGCTTGAGTCACAAAAAGCTTGACCTATAACGATGGTCGGATCGACTATGATGCTGGGGACGAATACGTCACGTCTACGCCCCGCGCTGCGGAACGATACACAGAAACTCGAAATCCTCGTCGTACGGATTCTCGAACTGATGGTCGGCGTTAGCCGGCACGTAGGCATAGTCATCGGCCTCGACCGTGTGCTTCACGCCGTCCAGCGTTAGTATCCCTTTGCCCTTTACAATGTAATTGACATGCTCCCAATCGTGGCGGTGCGACGGCGTGTGACCGCTGGCAGCGATACGGAACAGGCGCATCGTGTGGTCCGTCCAGCCCTCGTTGGGACCGATCACGTTCGCTTTGGTCACATATTTCACATTGTCTGATGCGACCGGTTCGAGTTTGATACTCTCTTTCTTGACTACAGGCATGGAACCTCCTGGTTTTGAGCTATCATACGCAGGGGACCAGGCAAGAAGCAAAAAAAAAGAACCCGTCTCCGTATTGGAAACGGGTTCACGAAACGTTGTAGTCAAATCCTATTTCATCCGTGTCACATCATCTTGCGACGGATGGTGCGGCGAGTCTTGCTCTTGCGAGCAACCTTGCGCTTGGAGCCGGCGCGCCAACTCTTCGAGCGGGTGGTGCGACGCTTGGCAACCTTGCGCCGAGCCGGCTTCCGCTGCGACCGTGAGGCCGGTTTGCGGAAGGCGCTGGCGGTGCCGCGATTGCCTCTCCAGATGGAAGGATTAGCCTTCTTGAGTCTCAGGTCGACCGCTTTGTAGCGGACAGAGTACACTGTGCGACCAAGCTGACGGGCGATCCAAGTCGTCTCGTAGTTGCGATAGAACTTGCGCATGAACGCCATTTCTTCGCGCGACCACTGGCGGGCAACCTTGCGGCCCACGGTGCGACGATAGGTCGTACGTCGCGAGGTGTTGAAATGTTTCCGCATAGCCATACTCTACTCCTTGTTTGAGCTGTTAGAGGTAGCGAACATAGACCATGGCTCAGTCTCTGAACGCTGTTTTCAGTTCTTGTTTTTTCATCGGTCGTCGGCTAAAATCCTTTAGCTGCAACTGGTTAGATTTTTCTGTCAAGAACGATTAGCACCTTTTCCATACACGTTCGACCGAGCAACGGAGTTGCGTCCAGCGGAAAGCCTTCTGAGTCGAAACCGAATCTCACCGGAGCGCCAACAGGGGCCTTGGTGGATTGCCGATTAGTACGTAACTACCCGTCAGATATATCGTTAGCGGCACGCCGGGGGCCGCTCCGGAGGTGGGCGGTTGATGCACAGCAGCGATCTTAATCGCGGTGGTCCAGTTCGCTCGGAAACCGCTGTTACGGCAGTTGCCGGACTTCCAGAGGCAGCCCCGGCGAATCATGTCATTGGTTGCGGCACGGAGATTTATTCGCGGGGATGCACTGGATTGTTTTATTGTTGCGGTCTGGTTTCTCGGGGGGTAGCTTGACGTCGGAGTGATCCAAAGGCGGTTGACATGAAGCGAGAGTACCTTTCAATCTCAATCTTTTTTCTGGTAGCGGCCATATTCTTTTATCTGTTCTACCAGATCATAATTCCGTTTTTCGTGCCGATCGCCTGGGCGGCGGTGTTTGCTATTCTGTTCTTTCCAGCCTATAAGAAACTCCTGGCTAAACTGAAATCGCCTGGCTTGACATCGGTTCTGCTGTGCTTCCTGATTGTGCTTCTGATCATCGGTCCCATCACTTATCTGTTTGTGGCCTTAGTTGGTGAAGCCACCACCGCGGTAACCAAGGTCAACGAGCTTTACCAAAGCGGCCAACTGGACAAGCTGCTGTCGTTTGATCTGCCCTGGTTAAACACCGCGCGGGATAAGCTTTCAGGTTATGTGGATATGTCGAAGGTCAACCTCGACGCCATCACTCGTGAAGCCATAGAAAGTGTCAGCACACTGCTTCTCAACCAGACCAGTTGGCTGGTAGCCAATGGCACCAAGGCGGTGTTCTACTTTGTGCTGATGATATTCACTCTATACTACTTCTTCAAGGATGGTGAACGGGTCGTCGACAAAATCAAACGTCTGATGCCGCTTCGACCGGAGCGCGTAGAGAGCACCCTCTACCAGCTTCGTGACGTCATCCAGGCCACGATGTACGGTGGTGTGGTGGTAGCGTTGTTACAAGGTGTCCTGGGCGGAATCATGTTTGCCGCCGTCGGTATATCATCACCCATTTTCTGGGGCGCCATCATGGCCTTCCTGGCTATCATTCCGTTCGTCGGCGCCTTCATCGTCTACATGCCGGCCGGGATCATTCTGATTATCGGTGGTTCCCTAGCCAAGGGAATCGTCGTGATCGCCATCGGCAGTCTTGTCATCAGTCAGACCGACAACGTCGTACGCCCCTGGCTCATCTCCGGCCGTACCGAGATGCATCCGCTGATGCTCTTCTTCAGCATCCTGGGTGGCATTGCGCTGTTTGGCCTGTTGGGTCTGGTCATGGGACCGCTCATTGCGGCCGTCTTCGTTACTCTTATCAAAGTGGTTGAGGACCGACTGCATTCAGATCAGCCTGCTGAGGCGTCAGCGGTTCAGGACCAACCATAATCAGTCAGCATGACCTGGCTCGTTTCTACCAGAAGGCATCTCGGACAAGTTGAAAGGTTTACATGAACCTGTTGATCCTCACCGAGAACGATGCGACTGGTGAGCACAGGTATTGCATCGACGATCACCGCGCCGACCACATCCGAAACGTGCTGAAGCTTATCTCCGGTGACCACCTCGAGGTCGGCCTGCTCAACGGCCCGCAGGGAACGGCGGTGGTGGAGGGGGTGTCGAGTGACGCCGTTACTATCAGAACCGAGCAGCTTGAGTTGGTACCCGAACCGGTTCCGATCATCGATCTCATCTGCGCTTTACCACGCCCGCAAACGCTAAGAAAAGTGCTGGTGACTTCGGCCATGATGGGCGTGCGCAGGTTGTACTTGGTGCGTGCCAACCGCGTCGAAAAAAGCTACTTCCAATCACCCTTGTTGCAACCACGAAACTGCGAGCGGTACCTGATTGAGGGGTTGAGTCAGGGGAAACTGACCCGGATGCCCCAGGTATCCGTTCACGATCGCTTTCGCAGGTTCTTTGAAGACAACCTGAGTGAAGACTACTCTGAGGATTCAGATTCACTGTGTCAGTTGTTACCTGATCCCGAATGTGAAACATCGCTGGCTGGTGTTTACCCGTGCCCCGCAGACTCATCCCGTCCGGTGCTGTTAGCGATCGGCCCGGAGGGAGGATGGGTGCCGTTCGAGGTCGAGCTGATGGAGCGCATCGGTTTTCAGAGGTTCCGAATCGGGCGTTGGATGCTCCGTGTCGAGACAGCGGTGGCGGCGGCGCTGGCCCAGATTGAATTGTTGCGGATACAGTAACCGGAGTGCAACTCTTGTAGGTCAGGACCCTTGCGGTGCTGACGGGGATGTCAAAACCACAGGGGTTTCGACCTACCTCTACCTCACAACCTCACTCGCCCCGCTTATATTTCTCAAACAATTCGCCCCACTCGGTCTTGGCGAATTTGCGAATGATCGACCTGCCCACGGTCGGGTACCACAACCAGTCATGATATATGTTTGATGCTATCGGTGCCCAAACAACCAGCGGTGAATGAAGGGCGATTTGCTCCAGAAAGCGCAGCGGTCCCTTGCGCAAGAGTTGATCCCCCCAAATTACCAGCGATTTCTTGGTGTGGAAGCCGAAATTGATCTCGGCGATATCCTCGCCCAGAATCTCGATCTCGTCAAACTGGGCCACGCCCAAACCGCGTTCGTGACACATCCTCAGATAGGGGATGCTCATCGGATCGAACCCCATCAGCCTGGCCGCCACGGCATCAATCGCGACCGAATCGGCCGAAGCCAGGATAAGATTCTTCCCGTGCGGTGTCATCGTGCGCGGCCCGGCGCCGTCACCGCACACCGTGCCGTCCATCACGGCCAGAATGTTCGGGTGCAACTCCTTCTGCATCAGCATCAAATCCACCAGCACTTCGTGCATGTATTTGTGGGCGTAATGCCGCACCTCTCGGAGCAGCCCGCCGAAGGAGTTCTTGATAGCGCCGGTAGTGGTGGAGTGACCGTGTGTCTTGACTGTTGGCAAGTGGATGATCTGTTTGCCGACGTACATCTTCGGGATCTGAATCCCCTCCGGAAAGATCTCGTTCAGCTTCAGCAGTTTCTCCTTGAACTGGTAGACGATCCACTCAACCTCGGTCAGCGGCGTGTACGACAGACCATACTTGTCCAGCACCGGCATCCATAGATTGTTCTTAGCCCCTTGGATCGGATTGGTGACGACTGTCTTGTTCTCGACCGGCAGGAGCTTGTCGGGGGCATAGCCGTCCTCGGTCAGGGTTTTCACCAATCCCTCCACCTGCCATGGCTGTGACGAACAAGCCGGGAAGTACTTGGTCCACGAGAGATTGAGTTTGATCAACGTTTCCTGGTCCTTGTCGATTACCGATTGATAGTCGACCAGTTCCAGCAGTTTCCGGTAATCCTCCACCACGCGGGTGGCGTCGGTTCTAAGTACGGCAACTTTGCTTCGATACATAATAGGCTGAGTTCCTTTCCTCAAACGGCGGTCAAATATACGCACTGTCGGCGTCAATGTCAAATCCCTGTGGCTGAGTCTGAAGGGCCTGTTGAAAAACCCCGAGAGCCGTCATTGCGAGGAGCGAAGACACTCGTGTCGTGGCGACGCGGCAATCTCATACGGTTCGTGGTGTCGGGTGTCTCTGCCCGACACCGTTCGATTGTACGCAAGAGCCGTCAGGCAGAGACGCCTGACGGCACGGGGAAGTGAGATTGCCGCGCTCCCTGCGGTCGCTCGCAATGACAACCAATGGGACTTTATCAACACTTCCGAACGTCCGGGCCACCCGTCCTGTGATCCTGACTCCAGCGACCGAAAAAGCCGCTTTTTTCTTGCTTTTGATTTCAAACGATGTTATAATCCACCCTCGAAGATGAGGGTTAACGCGCCGACGCCGGTTATGTTACACACACTCAGGGTGTTACAAACCATCGGCGGCGACCAGGTGGAGGATAACCGGTTGCGAAATAAGTCACTTTTGTGTACTTTTTTATCCTTGACAGTCCAAGCGGCGGGTTTTATGTTACGGCCCAATTTGGAAAAAAGTCTTTATTAGAAAAGGCTACCGTGTAAGGATTTATGCTGCTGCGCCGATAAAGATTGTACGGGATATGAACAATAAGAAAAAATATCGTAGACAGAACAAAGGAGGTTTCTCTGATGCAAGAGTCGGGTGGTCCCAGCCCGTAGGTAGGGCCCATCGAAAGGAAGCATGGGCTTAACCGAAACTAACGAGACATGAAAATTCACTTTCAGAACAAAAGAGAAGTCTAAACTAAGTTTCAAAGGAGTAGATGGTAATGAAAAGAAACATGAAGTTTCTGTTGCTGCTCGCGATCTTTACAAGCAGCATCATGGCGGCGTACTTCATCACCGGTTGCGGCGACGACTCAACCGTGATTGAGTCCCCCGAACAAATTACCAATGACACCACCGTGATCATAGAGGAAACGGATCAGGTCATTGGCAGCGTGCACGGAACAGTATGTGACGGATATGACAACTCTTTCCTCGCCGGCGTAACGATTACGTGGATAAACGGTGACAGTGCGTACACCACTACCACCGGTGCCGGCGGTTACTGGAGTACGCCGGTTGACCTGGCGTCCGGCGAGTACGAGTTCACCTTCAGTGTGACCGGCCACGCCGTCACAAGCGGCTGGACGAGGATTCCGGAGCTTGACGAACTGCGCGGCGGTGTTGCCGACAGACCGGCCGGTAACATCTACGTCAGCGACACTCTGGACATGTGGCTGCTGCCGTTGTCCGCCAGGGTCACCGGTACGGTATACACGGCGCTGCCGGCGCCGCCCGTCAAGGATGGCGAAGCTTCCTTGGCGCTGGACGATCCGACCCTGGTTTCTGTGGCCGCGGGAGTCACGGTCATCCTCGACTACGGCTTTGACATCCACCCGAACAAATACGACGTCACCACCGACGGCAACGGCGACTACGAATTCATCGACGTGCCGTTGTGGGTTGGTGCTATTGGCGGCGGAGCCCCCAAGGCCGACCAGCCCGGTTTGGCGCTGGCTGCCGACGGCCAGGTCGACCTGATCACCCTGCCGTTTACTGAAGGTGATTCCAGCTTTGAAAGCACCGTTCAGTTGGACATTAAGATGGTCCCGGGTACGACCGAAATG
>DAOVOW010000142.1 GCA_030629485.1 bacterium | reverse complement strand
TTCTTCGCGCTACGCGCTGGGCACGCTAGATGTAACCGTGAAAATCCGCTACCAACATTCTCCGGCGCGGGCGCGGCTTGTAGGCTTGACGGACGACACTGTCCGTGTTAACTTCGAAGAGAAGCAACGCGCCATCACACCGGGCCAATCGGCGGTGTTTTACGATAACGACATCCTGCTTGGCGGGGGGTTGATAGGGTAGACTCTTGGTCATAGCCGTCAGGTGAGGTTACCTGACAGCACGAGGATGCGAGGCTGTGTGGACAATATCAACCTGAGCGGAGTCGAAGGGTGACGAGCCGAGCAAAGATATGTAGGTCGATACTGTGGTTACGACAGCGGCGAAGCCGATTCTTCATTCTCCATATTCTCCGTCAAATCCAGTGTTCTGTATAACTCCCCAATCGTCCTCATAAAAACCCTGTTCTCTGAACCGATTCAACGATGACAACTTCCACTCAAAGGGACTAGATGTCAACACCATGTTTCACAGGATCATAGCGTATATAGTCCAGATGTAGTTTCAAATCACTTTCGTTTCGTATCTGGTGATCCCAGAACCTGTATTGCCACACTCGACCTCGCCGCAGGCCGGCTCTCTCGCGGTATCGTGCGACAAATGATAACTTGAATTGTCTCATCAGAAGAGACAAATCGATTTGATCCGGGTCGATTATTACGTGAAGATGATCCGGCATCACAACCCAGGCGAGAAGTTCCGTTGGTTTCTTGAGTTTCGTGTCAATGGCGGTTTGCAGGAGGTCGTGATTGCTGACCAGGATGGGCATACGGTTGTGGGTTATGTGGGTCAGAAAGTACAGGTTCCCCTTGCGGAAATATCGGCGGATGTTGGTCATAATGGAAGATACTAAGTGTCAAAACGACGCGCAATACGGAATGTCGAAACCCGCCTACGGCGGTCCTTCGGACCAGGGGTTTCGACCTACGAGATAATACTCTTGAACCCCTCCGGATCCGTGTCCCCCTCCGTGTTGAGTAAAAGCACTTTAGTGCTGGGAGAGAGGTCCAGGTGTGCGCGGGCATCGGCGGCAGCAATGCTGCTCTCATTGCAAAGGGTCAAAAGAGCAGCCAAACCCGCAGCGCCGGATTCGCCCGAGATAATTCGCGGGTCTTCCCCTTTAGGATAGTAGTACGTGCGCATAGCCTCGCGGGCGGCGTCATCGGTCACGGTCATGAATAAATCGAATCCGAGTTTCACGAACGGCCACGCTACCTGCGACGGAGTGCCGCAATTCAGCCCGGCCATAATAGATGCTAGCTCCCCTTTTAGTGAAACGGGTTCTCCTGTCTCCGAAAGAATAGATTGCAGCAGGCAGTCCGCGCCGACCGGCTCAACCGATACAAGTTTGGGGCGCGGCTCCGGATAGACGCGGTTGTAGTACCATGCCGCCGCCGCGGCCAACGCTCCGACGCCCGCCGGCACGATGACGATATCAATATCAGCATCGTTGTTGGCATGGATCTCCCCGAACATCGTCAAGTACCCGGCTTGAATCCAGCGGGGGATTTCTTCATAGCCGGGCCAAGAGGTGTCGGAGATGATCTGCCAGCCGTGCGCAAGCGCGTCTTTGGCGCAGCGAGCCACGGCGTCGTCATAGGTCCCGTCGACAACGATCACTTCAGCCCCTTCCTTGCGGATATTCTGGATCCGAGCGCGAGCACTGTTTGTCGGCATGTAAATGACCGCGCGCTGGCTGAGTTTCCGCGCGATCCAGGCGACACCGCGGCCGTGATTGCCATCGGTGGCAGTGCAGAACACGAAGGTTCCTTTTGGCAATGTCGATTCGCGGTAGAACTGATCGGCCGGCGGGTATTGTCGCCCTGCTTCGTGCAGATGCTTCTGCACGAAGCGGTAGATCGCGTAGGCCGATCCCAGCGCCTTGAACGCTTTCAGCCCAAACCGGTGCGACTCATCCTTAACCAGAATCTCGCCGATGCCCAGTTCATGAGCCAGATTCGGCAGCGATAGCAGCGGTGTGGGGCGGTACTCCGGCAACGAACGATGAACCGCCGAGATATCGGGGGCCGAAAAGGCGGCAACCGTGTCGGCGGGCCAATCCGGGTCTGTTCGACGGTGTGTGTTGGAGACAAACCTTGTCATCATCTCATCCATCTCAGTCCATCAGCAATCGATACCATGTTACGGAGGCACGATAATATTCGCAACCTGAAACCGCTTGAAATGGCTGGCGGTTTGACTTACCTTCCGGCGTGCTGATATCGGTTACTTGCAAAGGCAATGGCCACAGCCGCTAAAATGGTAGAGACCTCAATAAGCAGGATTGGAGTTCCTAATATGCACTACGATCTACTCAGTAAGAGAGACGTCAAGGCCATCGACGCTCTTATCGATTCTTACGGCGGGGCGAAAGCTGTCCGCGAAAAGATCACGGCTAAGCGTGAGTACGCCAACCGCAAGAAAGCCGCCGCCGACAAGGGCTACGGTGAGATGCTTGAGAAGGCCGAGAAGTACGTTACCGGTTTTCCCAAGGTTGAAGATTTCATTGCCTCTGAAGGCATCAAGACCAACAAACCGGGGGTTTGCACGACGCAAGTGTCCGGGTTTCAGGGTTCGCGCGTCACGCTCGACTGTCTGCGCCGCATTGCTGTGAAGCCGGAGATGCTCTTCCCAACCGAGATGATCTCGGTGGTGGCTCTGACCGAGCACTATGTTTATAGCGGTGACCTGCTGGCCACGCTGGCTATGGCCGAGAACATTCTTGGGGCCAGCAAGTTCTGCTCGACTAATCTGGTCGGCACCCCACTGCCGGAAGAGCGTTTTGCGCATGTAGAAAAAGTGACCGGCGAGAAATTCGAACGGCGCGACCTGGGCGATGGGTTGAGCCAACTGATCCTAAAGAACATGGGCACACCGTTCGGCAACCTGGGTGGTGTCGAAGTGGCCAATAACAATCACCTGGTCTATCTCGACGGTATCATGCGCGCTGCCCTGGAGACCGGGGCGAATTTCTTCCTCAATCCCAGTTGGTCGACTATTGTTGCCGCCTGTTACTGGGGGCGCGAAATACCGGAAGTCAGTTTCAAGATATCGATGCTGCTCTCGATCCAGAATGCGATCCAGTTTCGCATGTTGATGAACATCGTCAAAGCGTACCTTCGTGACGATGGAACCACGCCGCTTTACGAGATCAACATCGGTAACGGCGTCAGCCCCGAGATATTCATACAGTGCTCCGAGGAATTAAAAGCGTCCGATTTGCCGAACATCTCGCTGGCGGCGCATCTTCGCATTAATCCCGATCTGGGCATTGAAGGTTTCGACTGGACCGAGAACACTCACAAAGTTCTTGATGCTGGGTGTGACATCACTATCAAGTATGAAAGCGACGGCACCTCTCGTCCGTACGACACAATGGAAACCTACTTCCTTCCCGACGCCGAACGTGACGAGAAGGCGGAGTTGATCGGCGACGTCATCTACCACAAGTGCATTCGTTGTGACAAGGACATTCGCGAGATTATGAGGCGCGGTCACGCGGCCAGGTTTGCCGCGATTGCACACAAAGGCGAAAAAGCAACATGAAGGAACTGATGGAGCAATTCGACGGCACTGTCTTTCCGGACTTGATCCGAAACTTGCCGGAGGTAGACGTCCCGGTGGAGGGTGTTCGGGGATGGTTGCTTACCGCCGGGAACAAGCAGGTGGTCTTTTTTGATATCCAACCGGGCGCGGAAGTACCTCCGCATTCGCACTGTGCGCAGTGGGGAATGGTTGTTGAAGGCGAGATGACGTTGACCATCGGTGACGACACGCGTGACTACAAGCGAGGCGATTGGTACTATATCCCGGAAGGTGTTACGCACGCGGCCAGGGTCAACGCGCGCATGTGTGTCATTGATGTTTTTGACGCACCGGATCGCTATTACCCCAAGTAACATAAGAACGGAGGAAACATAATGCGTTTGCTTTTAATTGGATTCGGAACGGTAGCCCAGGGATTGGCCGAGCTACTGCTGGAGAAAGACAAGGAACTCAGGGAGAAGTACAGTCTTGATCTGAAAGTGGTCGGTATCTCCGACATGCTTAAGGGAAGCGCCTACGCACCCGACGGTATTGATCTGGCGAAGGCTCTCAAGCTGGCAAAAGCCGGCAAGAAGCTCGACGAACTACCGGGTAAGTTTGACGGCGACGCGCTGGCGATGATCGAGGCTGCCGAGGCCGACATGATGGTCGAAGCGACCTATACTGACATCAAGACAGGTGAGCCGGCCACCTCGCACATTCGCGCTGCCCTGAACAAGGGGATGCACGTCACTACCACCAACAAGGGACCGGTGGCGCTTTTCTATCAGGACCTCGCCCGGCTGGCGGCTGATAAGGGCGTGAAGTTTCTCTACGAGGGAACCGTCATCAGCGGCACGCCGTTGTTGAATCTCATCCGAGAGACACTGGCCGGCTGCCACATCACCGAGATCAAAGGTATCCTCAACGGCACCACCAACTACATTCTCTCCCAGATGGAAGAGGGTCATGCGTACGATACCGTGCTCAAGAAGGCACAGGAGCTTGGTTATGCAGAAGCGGTTCCTGACGCCGATGTGCTCGGTTGGGATGCGCTGGCCAAGGTTACGATTCTGGCCAATACGGTCTTTGGAGTCGACGTCAAACCGGATGCTTTCCCGTGTAAGGGCATCACCGAGATCAGCGCCGATATGATCGCCGAGGCTAAGGCGCGCGGTAAGCGGTACAAATTGATCGGCAAGGTGACACGCGACGGTGACGGCATCAAAGGAAGCGTCGGCCCCGAGGAGATGGATCTGTCACACCCGCTCGCCGGTGTCATGGGCGCCACCAACGCCGTCACGATAACCACCGACACGCTGGGCGACGTGACCATCGTCGGTCCCGGTGCGGGGCGCGTTGAGACAGGTTACAGCGTATTGATCGACATCATTCACGCAGGAGGCCAACGATGAAGATGTTGCTTAACGGTCAGTGGGTCGACGGCGACAAGAAGATCGATGTTACGGACCCCTATGACAATTCCGTGATTGACACCATTCCTGTCGGCGATGACAAAGATGTGGAACTGGCTCTCTCGTCGGCCGCGCAGGGATTTCAGATTACCAAGCGCATGACTGTCTATGACCGGGCGCAGATTCTGTACAAAGCAGCCGGACTCATTTCGGAACGGTTGGAGGAGTTTGCAACCATCATCGCGCGCGAAGGATCCAAGACGATCAACGAGGCGCGCAAAGAAGCCTCTCGTTGCGTCAACACCATCACCTGCTCAGCCGAAGAGGCCAAACGCATCCTCGGCGAGACGATCCCCTGGGACTCATTCCCCGGTGGCGAGAAGCGCAAGGGGTTCTATTATCGTTTTCCCATCGGCGTCGTGTTGGCGATCACGCCGTTCAACGATCCGTTGAACCTGGTCGCGCACAAACTTGGCCCGGCTATCGCGGCGGGTAACTCGGTCATACTGAAACCGGCCACGGTTACGCCGTTGTCGGCAATCAAATTGGTCGAAATGCTGCTTGAGGCGGGACTACCTAAAAACACTATTCAAGTCATCACCGGTTACGGTTCCAAGATCGGCGATCCGTTGGTCAGCGACGAGCGTGTCCGCATGATTTCGTTCACCGGCGGCGTCGAGGCCGGTAAACATATTGCCTCAAAGGCGGGCATCAAGAAAATCGGTATGGAACTCGGATCGGATTCGCCGGTGATCGTGTGGAAGGACGCCGACTTACAACTGGCCGTCGAGTCGTGCGTCTCCGGCTCTTTCTGGGCGGCGGGGCAGAATTGTATAGGCGTACAGCGGTTGTTGGTGCATCGGGATATCTATGACGAG
>DAOVOW010000033.1 GCA_030629485.1 bacterium | reverse complement strand
GTCTTACCCACCGGCATCGCAATAGGAGTGCCGGTGTCGACCGCTGACATCCCGCGCACCAGACCATCGGTGGAGGCCAGCGACACGCAGCGCACGACGTTGTCGCCGATGTGCATGGCTACCTCGACGGTGAGGCTGATTTTCTTCTCGTCGTCTTTGATTACGATAGCATTCAAGATGTCAGGCAGGGAGTCGCTGCGAAACTCGCAGTCGACGGTGGCCCCGATCACCTGAACAACTTTTCCTATATTCTCTGCCATGAAGCGAACTCCGTTATGTCAAAAAAACTTACTTTCGTATCGAGCTAACCCTTGAGCGCCTCGGCGCCGGACACAACCTCCAGCAACTCCTTGGTAATCTGCGCCTGACGGGCTTTGTTGTAATCAAGAGTTAAGGCCTGTATCATTTCACCGGCGTTAGTGGTGGCGGCATTCATGGCGATCATACGACTGCCATGTTCACTGGCGAACGAGTCGGCCAGCGCCGTTACCATCTTGGTGGTGGCATAACCGGGCATCAACGCCGCGTAAATCTGTTCGGCGTCCGGTTCAAAAATGTACTCGGCGGCGACATGGTCGCGTTCGTCGTCGTCCTCCGGTATTTCCGGCGGCGGAATCGGGAGATAGTCCTGCATGATGACCTTGTACCTGGCCACGGACACAAACTGGGTATACACTATGCTGATCTGATCGGTTTCTCCCGAGACAAAGCGATCAGTCAGGAACGACACAATCTCCCGCGCGCGATCGTAGTCCAAAGTGCCGCCCCAGACACCCCAGTAACGGGTGACCGGCGTCGGGCGCCGTTTGAAGAAATCGTTGCCCTTCTTGCCGATGGTGACGAATTCCTGCTCAACAGTGTCATTCTCGCCGAGCCATTGGCCGACGCGCCTGATGATGTTGGAGTTGAATGATCCGCAGAAACCGCGGTCGGAGGTGACTATCACCAGGGTTCTCTTCTTGATTTCACGCTGCTCGAAATACGGATGGATAATCTCCGTGGTAGAAGCGGCGGCCAGATGGCTGAGCATCTCGTCCATTTTCTGAGCATACGGACGGGCCTGCTCGATTCGCTGTTGAGCGCGGCGCAGTTTGGCCGCGGCCACCATCTCCATCGCGCGGGTAATCCGTTGCGTCGAGATTACCGTACGGATTCTCTTTTTTACTTCACGAAGCGTCGCCATAGGTGCGTCTCAGTATACTCCTCAAACTGTTCAGAAGGCGATACCCACCATGAGCGCGAAGGTTCCATTCCTGACATCCAGCGCTCTTCCGTCGTTTTCCCACGCCATAGGGAAGTCGAGTTCATTAATGAACACGTCAGCAAAATCGAAAGGTTCAACGTCATCAAACGGCTTTGACAACCCGGCTGTGACCCGTGCCTCGACAACCAGATTAACACCCCCAGTCGCCAACTCGATGCCACCACCTACGACCAATCCCAGATCATTTGACTTCTCATTAGCGATATCCAAACTGGCCGATTGCCCACTTACCTCAACGGTAAACTCGGCTGTTTGAATGAACGCCATGGCCGGACCGGCAAACAAGAATGGTTTCAACTCCCCGGTTGTTGGAAAGGAGAACCTTAGCAGCACCGGAACTTCAATATAGTTCAATTCGAACTTGGCCGTCGCACCAAAGCCTAAGTCCCCTTTACTCCCTTTTTGAGTAAAGAGCACTTCAGGCTGGATTGCCAGGTTGGGCGCTATGTTGAGCTTCACGAATCCACCGGCCACCAGACCGGTCTTACTGTCAAACCCTTCAGAATCAGCACCAGTCAAGTTGGCGAGATTCAATCCACCTTTGACACCGAACCCGATTTGTGCTGCAACCGGAATGGCGAGCACAAGCGTCGCCACCAGCGACACTACCATCAGCCTTGCGAACAGGTTCATAACTCTTCTCCTTGCGCAAACCTCTCTGCGCTTTGTTTCGTACGGCGCAGCCTGCCTCAGTGGCCGTCGCGACCGCAACGTCGCTACGCCTTGAACTGCTGCTTGAACTCCTCCACGGCCGCCTTCAGCTTGGCGCCCAGTTCGTCGGATATCTTCTTCTCCTGGTCCAGCGTGTGTTCGATATCGGGATACTTCTGTTCACAGAAGGCCAGGAACTTTTCCTCGAAACGCAGGATACTTTCGGTCGGGATGTCGTCGAGGTAACCATTGGTGCCGGCCCAGATAACCATGACCTGTCGTGCTACCGGCGCCGGCACGTACTGCCCCTGCTTGAGCAGTTCCACCATTTTTTCACCGCGGTTAAGCTGCTTCAGGGTGGCCTCGTCGAGATCGGAGCCGAACTGGGTGAAGGCAGCCAACTCACGGTACTGAGCGAGGTCGAGTTTCAACGACCCGGCCACCTGTCGCATCATCCTGACCTGAGCATTACCGCCAACACGTGATACCGAGATGCCAACGTTGATGGCGGGACGAATACCGCTAAAGAACAGCTCTCCCTCGAGGAAAATCTGCCCGTCGGTAATCGAGATCACGTTGGTTGGGATGTAGGCTGCAACGTCGCCGGCCTGAGTCTCAATGATCGGCAGCGCGGTCAGCGAACCGCCGCCGAGATCGTCGTTAAGCTTGGCTGCCCGCTCCAACAAGCGCGAGTGGCAATAGAAAATATCACCCGGGTAGGCCTCACGTCCCGGCGGGCGACGCAATAGGAGTGACAACTGACGATACGCCTGGGCTTGTTTGGAGAGGTCGTCGTAGATGCACAGGGCATGTTTGCCGTTGTACAAGAACTCCTCACCCATAGCGCAACCGGCATAGGGAGCGATATACTGCAACGGCGCCGGATCGGTAGCACTGGCGGTGACCACCGTCGTGTAACCCATGGCACCGTACTTTTCCAGAATCTGCACCACCAGCGCGACGGTCGAGGTCTTCTGGCCGATAGCGACGTAGATGCAGTAAACATCGGTGTCTTTCTGGTTGATAATAGCATCCAAAGCCAGCGCCGTCTTGCCGGTCTGGCGGTCACCAATTATCAACTCACGCTGGCCGCGGCCGATCGGTATCATCGAGTCGATCGCCTTCAGACCGGTCTGCAGCGGCTCTTTTACCGGTTGGCGTTCGATGACGCCGGGGGCGCGCCCTTCGATGACGCGGTATTTGTCGGTGACAATGGGACCTTTACCATCGAGTGGTTCCCCCAACGGATTGACGACACGCCCCAACAGCGCTTCACCGACGGGGACACTGGCCACTTTGCCGGTGCGCCTTACGGTGTCGCCTTCGTGAATGTGGGTATCGGATCCAAAAATCGCGGCACCGACGTTGTCCGCTTCGAGGTTCAACACCAAACCAATAACGTCGCCGGGGAACTGGATCAACTCGGACATCTGGGCGTCTTCAAGACCCCATATCCGGGCGATACCGTCACCCACCTGGAGTACGGTGCCGACCGACTCCATTTCGAGCTTGGTTTCGTACTTCTCCAACTCTTTTTTGATAACCGATGATACTTCTTCCGGGTTGAGACCCATCATCGAACTCCTATTATTACTCAGCTACATCTTTCGCAATAACCGATCAAACCCGTCGCCGGGTTTAGTACACGCGGACCTTGGACAGTTGGCCCCCGAGGACGTCGAGTCCGCGCCTTACGGAACCGTCGATGATCTCGTTGTGCACGATGACAATCATGCCGGCGATGATATCGGGATCGATCTTCTGCTCCAACTCGATGGTCATACCGGTACGAGCCTTGAGCTTTTCGATCAACCTCTGTCGCTCGCCTTCGGCCAGCGGCACGGCCGACAACACCGTAACCAGCGCGATGCCGCGCTCGGCCTTGACCAAACGAATGAACTCACCGATGACCTCATGCAGGTAACCGATGCGATGCTTATCCACCAACACGATCAGGAACTCTACAAGGAGCCGGTCCATTCGGTCGGTGAAAACGTCGCGCACCAGGTCCAGCTTGTTCCCATCAAGCACGTGCGGCGCCATCAGGAAATTGAGCAGGGTCGGATCATCGGTCAGGAAATCCTTGAGATCCTTAAGTTGATCGTGCGCCTGGTCGACCAGATCGCGCTCCTTAACCGACAAGAACAAACCGCCGGCATACTTCTTGGCGACTTCCTGGGCTAACACGTCGCTTTACGCTTTCTCCACATTATCAATGAAATTGCCGATCAACTCGCGGTGTTTGGCATCATCGAGTTTCTCATCGATGATTTTCTCAGCCGCCGAGATGGTCATAGCAACCATGTCGTTCTTGAGCTGAACTTTGGCCTTGGCGACATCGCGTTCGAGTTCATCCTGGGCCTTGATGCTTATCTCTTTAGCATCTTCACGGGCCTCGGCCTTGATTTTTTCAGCGATTTTCTTCCCCTCGTTGACCCCTTCGACTAATTTGACTCGGCGTTCGGCATCGATATCCTTCAGCTTTGCCTCATACTCGGTGGTCAACTCAGACACCTTGGTCTTTTCAACTTCGATATCGTCGAATTCCTGCTTGATCTTGTTGCGACGCTCCTCCATGATGGCCAACAACGGCCCCCAGGCGTAGCGCTTGAGAATCCAGACGGTTATTATGAAGCCGACCAAGTGCGTCAGCAATTGCTGCCACTGCAGATCCATTATTCTACCTAATGTGTAAGGTGTTTTCGTCCTGTCCAGTAAGACCGGTTGGGCAGACTCAGCCGCCGATCTTTCCCTGGAGAATGAAGAAAACCACCAAAGCGTAAATTGTCAGAGCCTCAATCAGGGCGGCGCCGATAATCATGGCCGTCTGAATCTTGCCGGCTGCTTCCGGCTGCCGACCGATAGCTTCCATCGCTGAACCTACGGCGCGACCCAGTCCGTAACCCGAACCACACGCGGCCAGAGACACACCAAACGGCAGCGCTAACGACAACATTGCCTGGTAATCCATCATTTCCTCCAAATAGCTGAAGCTATATTATTGTTATTACTCACTTCTTATTCGTTTGTCAGTGATGCCCCTCCTCGTGAGGAAGCATCATCAAAATGTAAACGGTCGAAAGCAACGTAAACACCAAAGCCTGAATCGTCGACAAGAGCAGCCCCAACAGTATGAACGGCACGTTGAACGGCAGCCCGATGGGCGACCCGGTAAAGGCCAGCGCCGCAACTCCCAACCCCACAAAGGCGGCCACCAGGACATCCTCGCCGGTGATGTTGCCGAAAAGTCGCAAGGCCAGGCTGAGTGGTTTGGCCAGTTCGCCGATGATGTGCATCGGCAGCATGATCGGCACCAGCACCCACGAGACAACATCACGAGGTTGTCCCGCCAGGTGGTCGGCATATCCGACCACGCCGAGCCGCTTGACGCCAGTGTACTGGGCGTAAAAGAACGTGCAGATGGCGAGCGAGGCGGTGATGTTTATACTCGTCGACGGCGAGTGACCGAGCGGAATAATCCCCATGAAGTTCATGAGCAGGATGTAAAAAAACAACGTCCCCAGATAGGGTGTGTAGCGTCTGGCTTCTTTGCCCAGAATTGTGTACAAGAAATTGTACATCCCCTCGACCAGCATCTCAATCACATTCTGAAACGGTCCGGGGATCATCTGACGTTTGGCGTAGACGCGGGTGGCGATAATGATAAAGAAAATCGCGATGGCAAAGGCAAAAATGATGTTTACCCACTCGTTTGCCCAGCCGTGTCCGCCGGTTATCAACCCGACCAGATTCGGCAGATGTGGCGGGCCTTCATGACCGCCTTCGTGTTCACCTGCTTCCGCCGATTGGCTGTCGCCGCCGGAGGCGATCATCATCAAAAAGGGCGTGAGTTTCGCGGCAGCTAAGCCCAGAATATGGGTGTAGTAGAGAATCATCGAACCGCCTCACCGAGATTATCGCTTTTGTTTGGCCCTTTATCAAGCCCCAGGAGCGCTCGGCCCAACGCCTTCAGCGCCAGGACCGCCAGACAGATCGAAAACCCGATCAACAGATTCAAAGGGCTGAATTGCGGCACTTTCAACAGCGCATAACCGGCCAGATATAACAAGGGGAATTTCACCAGTAAGGCCACAACCAATCGAGCGGTATCTATGCCCTCGGGACGGATCGCTGAACGGACCACGGCAGAAAGAAAGATAAGGTTGACAATTCCCCACACCCCGCCCGAAAAAACAGCCAGGGCGGTATAGGTACCGAAATAGTAAACGCCGAAGGGGAGAAAGATAAGCAGGACGATGCCGATCGTGCGAAGCGTACGCGCCAAGAAATCAAGTCCGAGGTTACTGTTCGGCATTGTCCTCTTCTTCAATCTTAGCTGCCTTCTTTACCAGTTTGTAGGTCTCTATTCCGGCCGCACCAAATCCGAGAACAATCCCTGCGATCATCAAGTACGGCTCTGTTCCAAACCTGTCGTCAGCCCAACGGCCTCCGAAAAAACCTAACAGCGGCGACACCAGCAGAATGGCCGGCACCGTCGCCAACAAGCCGGTTTGCCTAAGAAACCTGCTCGGTTTCTTATCGCGTCCTGAATCCAAGAGGGCCATGTTTATACACCCTCATTTTTAACTGGCAAATATACCGACCGGGCAAACAATGTCAAACAATTTTTGACCATTTTGTGAAATTTATCACTTTCCCACGAAAATGGGAACTGAATTGTTGCCCTCAGGTCATATCAGGTTTGATGAGAGACAAAGTTTTATGTAGGACGGGAGTTTACATTGAGAGACATTTTCCGATATCATTAGGTAGTGCTCGGTACATAGGGCTTTGCCACACGTAGGGGCAGGCCTGCCCAACACGCGGCTACCAATATTGGGGGGACTGGTCTTGAAGGTACTGGTTGTTGACGATGAAGAAATGATCCTGTCCATCGCGACCAAGATTCTCGAGCGACAGGGTTACGAAGTGACCACGGCCTGGTCTGGTGAAGAGGGGATCAGGCGGTGCTTCGAGCAGTCGGATCAGATCGATCTGATGCTTCTGGATTTGACTATGCCGGGGCTGTCCGGTATTGAGACGCTGCGCCGGGCACGCCAAACCTGTCCCGACCTGCCATGCATAATCTCCAGCGGGCACAGTGCCGCCTGGGATAACATCCCCGAGGATTTGAAGGCCAACGTCCATTTCCTGCAGAAACCGTACCGGGCCGACAAGCTCACGGAACTGGTGAGCGGTATCCTGGCGACAGAAACAACTTAGACAGGGGCAGCCTCAGGGCGTCTGCCGCCCACACGGTCAAGCCGCCCATAAATGGGGTTTGTACGCTTCGCGCGGCCCGTGTCAAAACTACAGGTTCAACTTACAGGACTCTCTTGCCTGTCATTCTGGCGAAAGCCAGTATCCAGTGTTCGCGCACAGGGTACGCCACCCTTCGACTCCGCTCAGGATGACGTTGGGGGGAATGCTCAGGATGACGTTGGGGGGAATACTCAGGATGACGTTTCGACCGGGGCACAGGGATCCAACCATACGAGAACCTGGTGAAAAGCTCCAAGGACCGTCATTGCGAGCGACCAAAGACACTCGTGTCGTTGGGAGCGTGGCAATCTCAAGCATTGTGCCAGGCAGACAGGTGAGATCGCCACAACGGGGGCATGTCATCATGCAGACCACCTAAGAGATAGAATGTTAGATTCTATCGGCCGATCGTGCCGTAAGAGCAGGTTTCACAATTTCTTCTTTAACCATCGGACCTAATTCACTATTATCCCATCGATGGATAGTAACTCTAAATGATGGGATATGATGCTTAGTTTGAAAACTTATAGTCTGACATCGCTGGTATGCCTTTGGCTGGTGATTCTTACGCTTACCGCTGTGGCTCAACAGAAGAAACGGATCAACCTTGCCTTCTTCGAGGCCGGTCGCTGCCTCGAGCATGACATTCTGCGTGACGAGTTCAGTCACCAACTGAGGCAGCTAACACCCGACGACTTCGAAATCATACCAATCCCGCAGGGATACAAAATGGCTGAATGGAAACGCGACAGTTGTCGGCTTCTGGCGGCCGAGCTGGTTGCACTCGAAGACGCCGATATGGTGGTGGCTTTGGGTCCGTGGGTGGTGGAGGATCTGCTGGCGGCCGGGTACGACAAACCGATCGTGGCGTTGAATCGAGTCGATCCGGCGGCTGAAGGACTGCTGGACAAAGCCGGTCGTCCGATCGCTCCGAATCTGACGGTACAGGCGCGCCCGGTGCAACTGGCGCGCGATATCGACGCCTTGACCCGACTGACCGATGTGCGGCGTCTCGGCGTGTTGTACTTCCCTACCGGCGAGGAGCAAAACGACATAATGTCGAAGTTGCAGTCGCTGGGTGAGCAGCATGGTTTTGAAGTAGTCATGGGCGAAGGGTACGACAACAAGGGTGCTTATGCCTTTTTCAAAGCCTACCGAAGCCTGGCCGGGAAAGTCGACGCCGTATATCTGTTTCCGATGTGGGCAATGGATGGCATCAAAATCCGGGAGTTCTTTGCCATGACCAAACGGGACAAGATGCCTACTTTTGTATGGGAAGGGGCATATCTGATACAGCGCGGAGCGCTGGCCGGCAACAGCGGATTCTCGGTGATTCCGCAGGCTCGAATGGCCGCTGTCAAGTTGGTGAAGATAATCGAGGGAGCCACCCCGGGCGACTTGCCGGTGGTTTTCGATGTTCCTCCGGGACTGTCTATCAACGAAGCAACGGCTGCGCAGTGCGGCGTCACGATCCCGACCACGCTGGAGCGTAAGGTCCAGATTATCCGCGCACCCCCGAGTGAAGACAGCCGCTATTTTAGCTTCAACGATGCCCTGCGCCATGCTATCGATGCCAATCCTTCCCACTTGGCCCGATATGACGCCCTGGAGGCATCAGCCCAGGCGGCTCGACAAGCCTACGGCGCATATCTTCCTCATTTGTATGGTCGGTTTTCGATCACTCACTTTGATGGTAGCAACACCTTAGCGTCCGAAGGCTACGAATCCGGTGTCGATCTGGACCAGACCGTTTTCTCGCTGGAAGCAATTCGCGCGATTCAAGCAGCGGCCCAGCGTCGTGGTATCGAACAGATCAACCTGCGTCAGTCACAACTCGACCTGGAACTGGCTGTCACCCTGGGTTACCTGAACTACCTTCAGGTAAAGGAAGCTCTCACCCTGTACCTGGAAGATCGCAATCGGGTAAGCCGCTTTCTGGAGTTAGCTTTCACGCGACGAGAAGTCGAAGGCGATCCCGGCCGAGATGTCACTCGCTGGGAACAGAATCGACATGAGGCCGACGCCAGAGTCGTTCGCGGCGATAACGACCTGGTAGCAGCCGGGGTGTTGCTGAACTCGCTGTTCAACCTTCCCGGACATAGCGAATTGACCCTGGACACAGCGGCCTTTGCCGAGCCGAACCTGGTGCGCGACTACCGACGGCTGTTTCCACGTTATGACAACCAAAAGATCCAGAAGCAGTTCAGTGAGTTATTGGTAAGTGAAGCGTTGACCAATAGTCCGACTGTCGGTGTCCACCGAGCGCGGATAACCCTGCAGAAAAAGCTGCTGGCGCAGAATCGCGCCCGTTTCTTCCCGACCCTGGGACTTCGAGCGTCATACTATAATACTGACGTGAACTGGGATCAGGATGTCGGCCGGCCGGAGTATTACGACGGATGGTGGGCTCGTGCCGAGATCAGACTGCCGCTGTTTCAGGGGGCTGATCGTTTTCGGGAAAACAGCAAACAGAAAGCGCTGTTGAGCCGGGAGGAATACATGCGCGATGATGCCAGCCTCAGGGTGATGCATGAAGTACTCACGCTGTGGGACGAACTGGTCACGCTGGCGGCCAGCCTGCCGAGTTACGTCCGGGCCGGGGAGTTGTCGCTGACGGAGCTTCAATTCTTGATCTCTGAATATGAGTCGGGGCGGATGCCGCTAATCGATCTGGTGGACGCCCAGCGCAACAGTCTGCAGGCACGATTGACGGCTATAGACGCCCGTTACCGATTCTACCGAACGCTGGTTCGGCTGACCCACGCGCTCGGCTGGTCGGCCTCGGATCGCAATCAGATGTCGAGTGATCTGTTCTTCAAAGGTGTGGCGCGGCTCGCCGAAGATGGCGGTTAGCCTGCCGGCTGTCCCGACCGGACCTGCCTGTGCTGTCGGGCGTCTCTGCCCGAAAGCACACACACCCATAAATCCCCTCGGGAGAAGTTTGTGCCCGGCAGATGTCCACATCTGCCGAGGGAAAACCCACCTGTCGCTCCAAGTGAGGTACCAAACCGAAGCAGTATCGGAGAGGGTGTCGGTATTACGAACTTAGGGACAGCCTCTCTCTGTCCGACGGTTATATCACGAACAGATACAAATGGTAAAAGAAAAAGGCCGCGACGACCAGCGTAGCTATTGTCCGTAGCATCCGGTAGAGCGGTCGATCTATGAACACCGGAGGTGGTCCGCCACGGCGAACGATCACCATCACGCGAGCGTATCCGATAGTTGAAGCGACCAATAGGACAAGGGTAGTCCAGGTGAACAGGTTAACGCCGTAGCCGAATCGGATGACGTAACATCCTATCAACATCGCGGTCGAAGCGAACGCGTATTTCCCGGTGAGGTTGGACGGCAAATTGATATCGCGTCCGCGCATCAGCAGGCCGCCGATCATCACAATCAGTAGATCGCGTCCCACAATCGCCGTCGCCAGCCAGAGGGGCAGATCACGATAGATCACCAGCAGAATCACCAAGGCGCCGGCGAAGACCTTGTCGGCAATCGGATCGAGAGCGATGCCCAGACGACTGACTTTCCCCAATCGACGAGCCAGGTAACCATCGAGACCGTCGCTGATCCCGGCCAGGATTATCAACAGGGCGCAGACTATGACAGAGGTCGCGTCATCACGACTGAGAAACCAGCCGACCAGCGGGATCATGGC
>DAOVOW010000076.1 GCA_030629485.1 bacterium | reverse complement strand
GTGATGGCGACCACTTCGTGAGCCCCTTCCGATTTGGCCAGCAGCGCCGAGAGCATGTTATAGTCGGCGGCGTCGGAACAGGCGATGAAGAACGAAGCAGCATCGACGTTGATGTCGCGCAGCACATCATGTTCAGTGCAATCGCCGTGGATGACCTCCACTTTGTCGAACAGGGCCGCTGATTTTTCGGCGTGTTCCATATCGGGATCGACAAAAACCACTTTGTGGTCGGTCTTGTCGAGAGCTTCAGCCAGTTGTACGGTCGAGTACGAATCGCCGGTGATGATGATTTTTTGGCTCGGCTTGGATTTAATGCCGACCAACTCAAGAAACCTCTCAAGCGAGTCTCGTGGAAACAGGGAGTAGACCAAATCTCCGGGTTGAATCCGTACGTCGCCGTCAGGGATGATACCGGCTCCATCGCGGACCACGGCGGCAAACAACACGTGATGAGGAGCAATCTCTTCACGAATCTCCCGGGGTGTCTTGCCGGCCAGTTCCATAGACTCATTGATGCGGTAACCGCGCATCAGAATTCGGCCGGATTCGAAGTTGGCCGACTCGATGGCATGCGGGGTTTCAACGAACTGAAGAATATGGTCGGCCAATACTCTCTCGGGGTGGATCACCGAGGTGATTCCGATCTTCTCCAGGTCTACCGATGATCGCTCTCGGGCCAACTCGCGGTTACGCAGGCGGGCAATCCGCCGACTGACTTTGTGCTGGGCGGCGAAGGCGCAGACCACCATGTTTACTTCGTCATTGGGCGTAACGGCCAGAACCATGTCAGCATCGCCCAGACCGGCTTCCATCAGAACCGCTGGGGAGGAACCGGATCCGTTAATGATTTGCAGGTCTAACTTGGCTGATATCTGGCTGCAGAGATCGGCATCAGACTCTATCAAGGAGAGTTGGTGCTTTTCCTTGAGCAGTTGCTCAGCCAGGCTGTATCCGACGACACCGCCGCCGACGATTACGATTCTCATAAAATACTCCAGCCGGTTGTTGTTATCGAGTTCACCGGCCTCTGTTTTCGGTGGTAAATGTCTGCTCTGTGGGAACGATACGCAAACTTTTTCTTTGGCGGCTGTTTGCTACAAATGAGAAAGCCCGACACGCTTGCGCCCGGCTTTGCATAGACCTGTTGCGACAGGGTGGTCCAGGGCTCTACCCTTGGTTTCCAGAACTCGATACATGCTGCTTTTTCACCCCAAATGTACCCCCGCCCATCCACGTTGTCTACTGAAAAGCTCAGTCGGATATGAGACCCGGACGAACGTCCGGGCCATCCGCCTGGTCTTATCAATCCATGATATGCATCATCGTGAAGACATAATTGCGGGCAAGGTCACGAATAACCTGCTGTTTACCGGAAGAGCCATGGCCCGCTTCGACCTCCTCGAAATACCAGACCTGTTTGCCCAGTTTGTTGAGAACGTAGGCGAATCGTCTGGGATCGGACGGCGGCACTCGAGGATCATTGAACCCACCGGTAACCAGAATCGGCTTGGAGACATTCTCTGCATAGAAGATCGGGGCCACCTTGCGATTGATCTCACTTCCAACCGGACCGTATTCCGAATTCCAATATGGAACGAATACCGGATTGGAATGCTCGATCGTATGGTCAGGATGTGATACGCCGACATCGGAAACAGCCACCGCAAATTTCTCCGGCGCCTGAGTCGAGAGCCAGTCGACCGTGTAACCACCATACGACGCTCCCCAAATGGCAATCTTATCGGGATTGGACCAGCCTTCGTTGATTAGATAATCAATCGCGCGCTCAGCATCCTGGAGAGCAACGAGCCGTCCTTCGAGATTATCCGCCTGCTCCCAAGCCGGACCGTAACCGGACGATCCCCGCACATTAGGGCGCATAAAGATGAACCCTTGTGATAATGCAAAGGCCAGATTTCTCTGAAAGTACGGACGATGCTGTCCGGCGGGGCCGCCGTGGTATTCGACAATGGCCGGATTAGTCCCGTCCTTCTTAGCTGATTTCGGAATGTAAATAAGTGATGGAATCATTGTGCCGTCTTCGGAAGGATAACGAATTACCTTGACAGATACGTTCGAGAAATCGAAACCAAACGTTGAGACCTTGGCAACCATCGTTTTTTCACTGTCTCCAAGATGGAATTTGTACGCTGTCGGAGCTACCGTCGGGGAATTGAAAGTGAAGACAACGTCGCCGGAATCGTTGGTTGAAACTCCATCGACGATTCCGATTCCAACTTCGGGGAACGGAATCTCATTTCCCTTCATATCGATAATCTTTGGCAGCGAGTACCCATCCTTGTTGAGATTCATGAAGATTATCTGCAACTGCCGATCGTAAAAGAAGCTTCCGATTTCAAACTCCGGACTATAGATCACTTCCAGCTTTTTCGGTTTATCAGGATCAAGCATGCAAATCTTGGTGAATTCATGCTCATCCGATTTAGCCGAAGTAAGTGTCAGGATATTGCCATCTTCAGTAAAAACACCGGACGAAAAAATGGCGGTATCGGTCAGGTTCGTAATTTCATTTGTGGCAAGATCGTAAAGACCAAGTTGCTGCTCGGAGCCTCCGTAACTGCGGATTATTGTCATCTTACCATGATAATAATCAGTTGGATAGAAGATGCCCGGTTCAAAATAGAGCGTATCCAAAACATCCGTTGCAAGATTGTATTCGGCGATACGGAATGATTGACGGTCATACGGAACCACGAAAAAGCGGTCCGGATTTTCCCGATCGAAACCGGCAAAGAAAAAGGCCGTAGTCCGGTCAATCAAAAGCGGACGTGAATGACCTTTGCGGTCGAAATACCAAACATCCATCTTTTCGTCGCCGTTGACATGAGTCTGCACCAGAAGATATTCCCCATTCGGATGGACCGCGAAATCGCCAATAATGATCCCTTCTTCGGCCCAACTGTTCGGGGTTACCTGCACCGGCCAACCCATCGGTTCTTCCATGTAAAAGAGGGCCGCTTTGTCGCCGGTGATACGCATCTGAAAATAGATCCGTCCGTCGTTGGTAATTTGCGGACTAGCGATATAATCGATGCCCAAAAGGAACGCCAACTCTTCAACAACCGGATCCCAGTATTTCGAAGAATAGATGTAATCTTCAGTGACCTGATTGGCGCTGTCGATGAAGCTCATGATTTTGGCGGTGTCGGTCAAGACCCAGGAATCAATCTCAGCCAGGATTTCTTCCACCTTTTCGCCCTTTTGAGCAAAAGCGGCGGGAATCATTAGAAAAGAAATCAGTAAAACTGATAAGATTTTGTGGGATACCATTGCGTCTCCTTAGAGTTTGAAGATCAACCTATTGTCTTAGCGTAATACATTTCAGAAGGCCGGGTGGTTCAGGGCTCTACCCTGGGTTTCCCATACTCACCATCCACTCCTTCACCACCCTCCAATATACTCCCGCCCATCCACGTTGTCTACTGAAAAGCTCCGTCGGATATGACACCCGCCGCGAATTTCTCCGGCGCCTGAGTCGAGAGCCAGTCGACCGTGTAACCACCATACGACGGTCCCCAAATGGCAATCTTATCGGGATTGGACCAGCCTTCGTTGATTAGATAATCAATTACGCGCTCAGCATCCCGGAGAGCAACGAGCCGTCGGAACACACGAGGGGATTCAGGTTACCTTCAGGTCCAGGCCTCCCCCGCTCAGAAAAGCGACAGGTTTGGGGGTGTTCTCTGACGGCAAGCGTTTGGAAAAAAGGAGCGAGTATGAAGCTGTTCAAACGCAAGAAGCCATCACAAGCTGAGGCGCCGCCGGGAGTTCAACGGCTGGCGACAAAGACCAGGCCGTCGGCGAAATCTCCCTACCAGACGATGGATCGAATCGGAGCGATGCTGAAGATGTCATCGGCCGAGGTGCGGTCGGGTCGGTATCGCACGATGTTGTATCGCTTCCTGTGTGATAACATCCCGGTTGTGAACTCATGCATCTGGACCTGGAGTCGTTTAGCTGCGGCGCCCGGTGCGTTCAGGATTGAGGCGAGTAATAGTGACCCTTTGGCTGAGCGGGCGCAGCAGCGACTGGAGGAACTGACTCGGCACATTTATCTGGACGCGGGAGGACAAGCCACTGGTGTGCCGGCGTTTCTGGTGGATCTGTTCAGGTCGCTGTTTCGCGACGGCATCTTCGGCGGTTTCGTGACGGTCAAGAGCGATGCTTCGGGCGTACAGCAATTTGTGCCGGTCGATTCGATCGACATTAGTCTGGAAGATGATCCAAAGAAACGGTCGCTGTTGTTGGAAATGGAAGATCGCACTATCAACTTGTCGCGGCCGGACTTCCGTCACCTGTCGCTCAGCGCCGGTGTCGAGTCGCCACTGGGACAGTCGGTGCTGCAAGCGGTGCCGTTCGTATCCTATATCGAGCAGCAGTTGATCGACGACATGCGGCGTACCAGTCACAACGCCGGGTTTCATCGGCTGCACGTCAGAATTAGTCCGCCCGAGCGGATGGGCGGTGAGTCCGACAGCGCCTATACCGATCGGATCAACGGATACTTTGATTCGACGGTGTCGATGATCCGTTCCTGCGAGGTGGACGACAACCCGGTAACCTGGGACAATGTGGCGATCGAGTACATCGGTCCCCAACCGGGTCGGGGTGGCACCAATAATTGGTTTTATAATCATCGGGCCATGGTCGAGGAGATCTGCGCCGGTACGCATCTCGCACCGTTCCTGCTGGGCTACTCGTACGGTGACACCACCACTTGGTCGGCTTTCAAGTTCGATGTGGTGATGCGTCAGGTACGGTCGGTGCAGGCGGAGGCGGCTCAGTTGTTGGAGTGGATCGGTAATATTGATCTGGCCTTGGCCGGACTCGACGTGCAATGTCGTTTTGTTTTCGACAACGGTTTCGCGTACCAGGCGGGCGAGCAGGCGACTATCCAGGCGCAGCGAACCGACAGCCTTCTCAAGCTCCATCAGGCGGGGTTGGTCGACGACGAGACAGCCCGGGCCAAGGCCGGTGAACTGCTATAAACGACTTATTGAAGGCAATCGACTGGCGGCGCGGTCTGACCGATCCGGCGTACTTTGCATCTGCCGCGCTGGGGGTCGAATTGCATCCGGGACAACGCAGATGGCTGGAGAATTCTGACAAAGCCGAGAACGTGCTGGTGACGGGAAACCGGTGGGGGAAGTCGTTCGTGTCGGCGATCAAGATCCTTCATCGGGCTATCTACCGCCCGCGCAAACTGGAGTTCGACCGCTGCGGCCGATATCATATTCTCACCGCCTCGATTACGCAGGATCAGGCCGGTATCATCTTCGATCAGACGGTGCGTCTGGTGCGGCAGTTGCCCTGGCTGGAGGCACTGGTAACATCGTTGGTGCGGACCCCGTATCCACGTTTGACCTTCGGCAATGGCTCGGTGGTGGAAGCACGATCCACGCAAAACCGCGGGGAGTATCTGCTAGGGCATGACTACGATTTGTTCATTTTCGATGAGGTCGCATTCGAGCCGGATCCGGAGTACGTGGTCGAGGAAGTGATTCAGATGCGGTTGGCCGACCGTGAGGGGAAGCTCGACCTCATCAGCACACCCAATGGCAAGAACTGGTTCTATCGTCGCGCCCGGGAGGTGGCGGACGGCGAACGTGGCGGTTATTTTCAATCGGGCGACAGTCGCGAGAACGTATACATCTCACAGGACTTCCTGCAGGAACGACTGACGCACTTCTCCGAACATCGGGTGCAGCAGAATATCATGGGGCAGTTTGTCGACTCCGGCGGGGAGATACTGAGAGGTGCTTACGTTGATCGCGCCCTGGCTGCCTGCCGCGATGCAACACGTGGCGAGATGGGCGGTTCAGAGCGTGGTTCCCTTCGGAGGTTTATCTCCGGCTGGGACTTGGCGCGTAAGAAGACGGCCACGGTTGGGGTCACGGTCGAAGTATCTGACGGCCGGGCCGAAGTAGTGGTGCTTGAGCGGATTCGTATGTTCGACTGGAATGTTATTATCGAAAAGATCAAGCAGCGGCAGGTGCAGTACCCCGGTGAGTTGATAGTAGACGCTACTGGTTTGGGGGACGTGGTGGTGGAGCAACTTAGGGAGTTTAATCCGACCTCGGTGATCTTCACGGCAGCGACTAAAGCAGAGATGCTGACCAATGTCGAACTGTTTCACGCCACCGAACGGATCTGCTACGAGCGTTGGGAGTTACCGGACGGGCCAGGGAAGGTTTGGTCGTTCGAGGATGAGTTGCGCTCTGCTCGTTGGGACGACAACAATGAGTGTGATTCGCTGATGGCGCTGGCGCTGGCACTGTGGCCGCTGCGACGCCGGTCCGAGCCGACGGTGGCGCCGAGGGTGGGGCGGGGGTGAACCTAATCCAGTTACGTAAAAAAGGAACGCCTTTTGAGGGGAGGAGACTCAAAAGGCGTTGTAGGGCGGAAGGGTTGGGAACGTAGGGGCTTAACTTATCTCGATGAGAACCGTTCGATCGATCTCAAGAATGTTGGTCGATGAGGGCTCCATTAGATTATCGGATTCGGTTATGCCGTCAACCGTGGCTGCCTGGGTCAGAAATGTCGAGGCCAGGATTGTCCTCTGGGGCTTCAGAAAGCCGGGATACCAGTTCGGATAAAAGCGGCTGCGGGCAAAGCTTACGTGTGCCACTTTGGCCTGGTGAATCTTCATCACGGATGAGATCTCGGCGCCGTAAACATCTGACCAGGTGATGGTCATGGCGAGCGCAAAAATGATAAAGGCAACCAGCCATTTCATGCTGTGGCTCTTCTTGCTCTTATAAACAGTCATAACGATATCCCTCAAACTTATTGTCAGCATCTCCAAACTGACAACCATAAAAGCAAAGGCTGTGCCCGGACCTGACGGCTGTTTGGGGGCGTTAATACGGTCTTGCCGGACAGCCGGTTAGCACGAAGTCGGTGGTTTCCCAGGGGCTGCATTCTGCTATGATTTTAGCAACAATTTGCGCATTTGCGATGGCGTTCTTCTGCAAAAGCCCGCCACCGGCTATTTGGTAAAGTGTACGGAGGCAAAATGAGCGCAAGTCTTGGCCGCGTCACCGCACGGCTGGCCGAACCGGCTGAACGAGTGACGGCTGATCTGATCGATCTGATAAACCGCAACGTAAATCCGCCGACGCCGATTGAGGTTGATGATGTCTATATTCGGGCAATGTTTGTCGTCTCCGATGAAGTCAACAGCTTTGGTGGGCGGTTTCCTATTGAGGAGCATGATCGTCTGGCCGAACTGCTGGTAGATTCACCGGTCATGGTGGGTCATCGCAAGGACAAACTGCCGATCGCCAGGAATTTCCACGCCACCACAGTCGAACGCGACGGTCGCCGTTGGGTCAAGAGCTATTTCTATTGGCTCAAGAGCGCCGAGGGGGCCGACAGCCTGCGCGAGAATATCGACGGCGGCATCTACAAAGAATGTTCGATCGGTTTTACTTTCTTGTTTCCGGAGTGCTCTATCTGCGGAAAGGACATCAGGACCTGCGAACATGAACCTTTGGCTTCGTACGAGGTCGACGGGCGGAAAGTGACCTGCCATTTCAATTACCGGCAGATCGAGCGGGTCCTGGAGACATCGTTGGTCTATCGAGGGGCGGTGAATGACACTTCGGTATCGAAGGAGTTGCGGACAGATGGGACTCAAATTCTGCACGAAGTTGCGTGTCTGAAGGAACCGATACGTTTGAACGATTTATCACAACTCGATCAAGGATGTGAATACCTTGTGATGCCTTACTACGATGGGATGCTTGTTCGCATTGATCGCCTCGGTTTGCAGCCGACACTCTGCCGCGCCGATGGTGAGGAACTTCCCGACGAGATCTGCCGACGGTTCGATCTTGAGCAGTTGCCGACAGGCGAGGACTTGTACGGTATCCTGGTGCCTTATCGCGGCAAGGAGAGGCTGAGTCTCAATTATCTGGCCAAGCTCCTGGACGGCCGTGCGTCTATCGTGTCGCGCCTTGAATTGAAACTAATTCCGCAAGAAGGACTGGATCTTTCCATGTTGTCCGAGAACGGTGGGCCGGATCGCATC